>JBKJWG010000056.1:0-4307 GCA_046716985.1 Anaerolineales bacterium
GCAACTTCAAGGCGCTCTTCGAAGCGCTTGAAGTCGAGCAGGACCGGCGCGGCAACCTGGATCCGTTCGGCGGCTAAGCCCCCCACCCAAATGCGCTATTTGACATTCATCGCTCCCGGCGAAGAACGCAACCGCCTGGGCGCGTTGCTGGCCGGCGACCGCGTCGTGTCGTTGGCGCGTGGCGACCTGCCGCTAGATATGCTTTCATTCATCCAAGCCGGATCGGAAACGTGGACGATAGCAGAACAGATCGCCCGCGGCACGCAATCCGTGTGGCCGCTGGATCAGGTGGCGCTGAAAGCGCCGCTGCAGCGCCCACCAACCCTGCGAGATTTCTACGCCTTCCTTACACACGTGAAGACCGCCAACGCCAACCGAGGCCGCGAAGTTCCGCAGGAATGGTTCGAGGCGCCGGTTTTCTATTTCACCAATCCCAACACGATCTATGGCCCGAACGAAGACGTGCCCATGCCTAAGCTGACCAAGGCGCTGGACTACGAACTGGAAGTGGCTGCCATCGTCGGCAAAGCGGGCCGCGATATAAAGCCAGAAAACGCTCTCGATCACATCTTCGGTTTCACAATCTTGAATGATTGGTCCGCCCGCGATGTGCAGCGCACTGAAATGAAAGTGGGCCTTGGCCCAGCCAAAGGCAAGGACTTCGCCTCCAGCCTCGGGCCATGGATCGTGACTCCCAATGAACTGGCCAAATTCGCGACTGACAGGCCCGGTGTATACAACCTATCCATGACCGCAAAGGTGAATGGCAAAGAATTGTCACGCGGCAACTGGAGCGACATCCACTATTCCTTTGGCGACCTTATCGCACGCGCGTCTGAAGGCGTGATGCTTTATCCGGGTGATGTGATCGGATCGGGCACAGTGGGAACGGGGTGCCTACTTGAGCTGACGAAGGGCGAAGGTCCTTGGTTGAAAAGAGGGGATGTTGTGGAGCTGGAGATCGAAGGGGTTGGGATTCTGCGAAATAGGGTTAGTTGACTAGCCGTAGGCTCTAAGCCATAAGCTAAACAAAACGTATGCAAGATTTTAGGGAGATTAAGGTTTGGCAAAAAGCTCATCAGTTGACTCTTTCAATTTATAAAACCACAAAACGTTTTCCGAAATCCGAGCTTTATGGGTTAACTAATCAAGTTCGAAGATGCTCATCTTCTATCCCTTCCAATATCGCTGAAGGTAGTGTTCAACAAACTGATGCCCAATTTTCTCGTTATCTACGTATTGCCCTAGGTTCAGCAACTGAATTGGACTATCAAATTCTTCTCGCTCATGAATTAGAATATATAAGTAATGAAGAGTATGAACACCTGCGTTCTGAGATAGAACAAATAAAGAAGATGCTGACAGCCTTCATCCGCACACTTAGAGCTTAAGGCTTATAGCTTAAAGCTGAAGGAGTTACCATGCCCTTTTATCACTCACTAGGTCAACTTCCAAAAAAGCGCCACACACAATTCCGAAAACCAAATGGTGGCTTGTATAGAGAAGAAGTGATGGGCCTCGAAGGCTTCGCCGGCATCCAGTCTCTTCTTTATCATCACTTCCTGCCGCCGCGCATCAAGAAAGTCGAGCTGCTAGGCAAAACTACCCCCGCCTACGCCGAGTTCGGCGCTATCCGGCACCGCGCCTTCAAAACGGCCGATGTACCCAAGGGCGGCGACGCGGTCTCCGCTCGCCGCGTGCTAATGGGCAACAATGATGTAACTTTGGGTGTGAGCCGGCCCACCAAGGCGATGGATTATTTCTATCGCAACTCGCAAGCCTACGAGTGCTGGTACACGCACGAGGGCAGCGGCGTGCTGCGCAGCCAATTCGGCGTGCTCGAATTCAAAGAAGGCGATTATCTAATCATACCGTTCGGCGTCACGTGGAAAATGGAACTCTCCGGCAACGAAGCGCGCTTCTTTGTGGTCGAGACGCCCTCGCAAATCGAGCCGCCCAAACGCTATCGCAACGAATATGGCCAATTAGGAGAGCACGCGCCTTACACCGAGCGCGACATTCACGTGCCCGAGAAACTCGATACCCACACCGACCAGGGCGAGTTCGAGGTGCGCGTGAAGGTACGCGACACGATCAGCCGGCACACGCTGGACCATCACCCACACGACGTGGTCGGCTGGGACGGCTTCCTCTATCCATGGAAATTCAGCATCCACGATTTCGAGCCGCGCACCGGCCTGCTGCATCTGCCGCCCCCCACCCACCAAACCTTCCAGGGCCGCAATTTCGTGCTGTGCTCGTTTGTGCCGCGGCTCTACGATTACCATCCAGACGCGATCCCCGCACCGTACAACCACTCTAATGTGCAATCGGACGAAGTCATTTATTACGCCGAAGGCAATTTCATGTCCCGCAAAGGCATTGACCGTTGTGATATCACCCTGCACCCATTCGGATTGCCGCACGGCCCGCAACCAGGCGCGACTGAAGCCTCGATCGGCAAGAAAAGCACCGACGAGCTTGCAGTTATGGTGGACACTTTCCATCCCCTTCATCTAACTACAGAGTCACTGGAATTCGAGAAGACCGGTTACCAAGACAGCTGGCTGGCAGACGATGGCGAAGGCGCCTTTTTTACAGCCGGCTAAACTCAGCTTTCCAAAATGAATACCAAAATTATTTATCGATACATCGCCGTTCTTGCCCTGGCAGGCGCGCTTGCTATGACGGCAATGCTGGCAGTGTCGCTTACACAAGGTGGAGTCACCGCGCAGCATTTCGAGGGTTTTTTCGAACCTCAAATTTACGCTGGGGACTTGCTTCGGTATGAGGGTGGCGTTCGGGCGATCCTAACTTTGGACGATATTTTCCTCGTGCTATACACGGCGACCATCTTATTTCTGGCCATAGCAGTAAAGAACGAGGGGAATACGTGGCTGGTCGGCGCAAGTCTGGCAGCTTTATTCACCGCAACCCTTCTCGACATCCAAGAGAATAATGAATTGCTTACCTTCATTCAAATGGCCAAGGTCAATCTGGGGCCAACATTGGAAATGCTGCACACACGCGCAATCTGGAGCGGAGTCAAATTCCATGCCAGCTACTTAAGTTTCTTTTTGTTGGCGTTTGCCTTGCCCTCCAAGACGTTTCTGGAAAAATTCCTGCGCTGGAGCCTTTGGCTTGGATATTTGCCAGTCGGAGTTCTTGTCTACACTTTCCCCAACCAATTGTTTTCACTTGCTCGTTATGCATTCATGCTTTCGGGTTTGTTGATCCTTTCCTGGAATTTTTACCAGCGCTTGAAAAAGAAATAACCAAATATGGAAATCAACCCCGCCGAAATCCCCGCCAACGCGCTGAACAAGATCATCCTCGGCACGGTGGTGCCGCGCCCAATCGCGTGGGTTTCCACAATTAGCAAAGATGGCCAGCCTAACCTGGCGCCCTTTTCGTTCTTCAACGCCGTGTGCTACAAGCCGCCCACCCTGCTCTTTTGCCCCGGGGTGCGCGGCGTGGATGGCGGCCGCAAAGACACCTACTACAACATCAAAGCCACGGGAGAATTTGTCATCAACATCGTCACCGAAGACCTGGCCGAGGCTATGAACATCAGCGCCACTGACCTGCCTAGCGAGATCAACGAATTCGAATTGGCTGGCCTCACACCGGCCGCATCCAGCAAGGTGAAACCGCCGCGCGTAGGCGAAAGCCCGGTGAATTTCGAGTGCAAGTTGCAGCAGATCATTGATATTGGTGACGGGAGCGTCGGCTCAGGCTGGGTCATCATCGGCGAAGTGGTGCACATGCATGTGGCCGACCAAGTGATGCTGCCCGATTACAAGATCGATATCCACGCCCTCAAGCCCATCGGGCGCCTCTCTGGTCCGCAATACGCGCGCATCCGCGACGTGTTCGAAATGAAGCGCTTACCCGCCCAACTCCCCGCCAAACAACCATGAACTTCAACGACATTCAAGCCTGGCTAGATGCCAACCCGCAAATGGCGATCTGGATCGCGGTGGGCGTCATCCTATTGTCATTTCTGATCGCGCGCTACTTCGTGGCGCGCGGCCTGGTCTACATCACCACCCGCACCCGCAATCAATGGGACGACATCATCGTCAAGCAGTTGCGTCCCAACCGGCTGTCGTGGGTGGCGCCGCTGATCGTTGCCTATTACTTTGCCTTCCTATGGCCGGAGTACACCGAGACGATCAGAACCAGCGCGCTGTTCCTGATTCTGTGGCTGCTCGTGCTTACGCTCAGCTCATTGCTCAACGCGGTGAATCTGATCTACGAAAGCCGCACGACTTATTCCGGCGTTGCTATTCAGGGCTATCTGGACC
>JBKJWG010000057.1:0-7122 GCA_046716985.1 Anaerolineales bacterium
GGCCTACTGGCTTGAGATTGGCACTGGTGCAGGCGGAATTAATCTATTAAACCAATCCCAGGGCACCAATCTTTCGCGTACGGTCAGCGGGCTGCCAACGAATAGCAGCATATTGTACGTGCGCTTGTGGAGCCAAATAAGTGGTGCCTGGTATTACAACGACTACACCTATATTGCGGCCACACCAACCAGCACACCGACCAAGACTCCAACTAAAACGCCCAGCAACACCCCGACGCGTACGAGCACGCCAACGCGCACCAGCACGCCCACACCGCCACCCTTGGCGGTGATGACCAGCCCGGCGCCTGGCTCCACGCTGAGCGGCTCGATCGTGACCTTCCAATGGACCAATGTGGGCGCTCAGGAATACTGGCTCTATGTTAGCACTACAGCCGGCGGATATAACCTCTACAACCAGACTACAGGCATCAACACTGCGCGCATGGTCAACGGACTGCCGACCAACGGCAGTACGCTTTATGTCCGGCTGTGGACGCGGCAGGGCGGCGTCTGGTATTTCAACGATTACACCTACACCGCCGGTCCCTGATCCTTTGATCAGCTTTTATTGCCGTGATACAAACCCAAACTCAATAACTCGCCGAGCGCCTCGGAGTCGAAGAGTTCCGGCTAGATGCCATAGATTCCTCAGTTCAGCCTAATTAGGTAGAATGCACCAACGCCGTATCTTCGACGGCAAAGAAAAATGAATTTTGAAGCGCAAATAACTTTCTCCTCGCGCCGATCCCCGGTAGTCGGCCGCGAGGGCATGGTCGCCACCAGCCAGCCGCTGGCTGTGGCAGCTGGCCTGGAGATCCTGCGCGCTGGCGGCAACGCCGCCGATGCAGCGGTCACCACAGCGGCTGCGCTAAATGTCACTGAGCCCACCAGCACAGGCATTGGCGGCGATTGCTTCGTATTGTTCTATTCCGCTAAAGACAAAAAAGTCACTGCGCTAAACGGCTCGAGACGCGCTCCGCAAGCGCTCAACCTGGGTCTGCCTGCCAAACAAGGTTTTGTCCAGGCGTTGCCGCCTTATCATGCCCATACTGTCACAGTACCGGGCGCCGTGGCTGGCTGGTGCGACCTGATCGAAAAGCATGGCAAATTGAAGATCAAAGAAGTATTAGCACCGGCAATTCGGCCGGCCGAAAACGGATTTCCTGTGGCCCCAATCACAGCCTATTACTGGCAACGCGGCGCAGAAAACCAGTTGAGCAAAGGTGCAAATGGAGATGAGTTGCTGATCGATGGTCGCGCCCCGCGTGCGGGTGAGATCTTCCGCAATCCAGGCTTGGCGCGCGCATTGACCATAGTGGCTGATGGAGGCAAGGATGCCTTTTATAAAGGTGAGATCGCTGAATCGATTGTGCAGGTAATGCGGCAATCGGGCGGCGTGATGGCCGCCGCCGACTTGGCCGGCCACAGCTCCACTTGGGATTTGCCCATCAGCACCACTTATCGCGGCTATCGCGTCTGGGAATGCCCGCCAAACGGCCAAGGCCTGGCTGCGCTGCTCGCCCTCAACATACTTGAAGGCTTTGACCTGGCCGGTCAAGATGCGCTCGGAGTAGAGCGCATGCATCTAATGATCGAAGCCATGCGTTTGGCTTTCGCCGATACGCGTTGGTTCGTTGCTGACCTGCAAACCAACCCGGCGCCGCTCGAAGCCTTGCTTTCCAAAACCTATGCAGACAAACGGCGTGCTTTGCTAAATTCCAAACGCGCTACCATCGATCAAGTACATGGCACTCCGACCGGTAGTAGCGATACAGTCTATCTAACAGTTGTGGATGGCGAAGGCAACGCCTGCTCGTTCATTAACAGTAATTATTACGGCTTTGGCACTGGCATTGTGCCTAAGGGTTGGGGCTTCACGTTGCAAAACCGAGGCTTCGGTTTCAGCCTCGACCCCACACATCCCAATGCCCTCGCGCCCGGCAAGCGTCCCTATCACACCATCATTCCAGCCTTGATCACCCATGAAGATAGCGGAGATTTGTTCGCCAGCTATGGAGTGATGGGCGGCTTTATGCAGCCGCAGGGGTACATGCAAGTGGCTATCGGGCTCATCGATGCCGGCCTTGACCCGCAAGTCGCTCTCGACCGGCCGCGCTTCTGCATCGAAGACGGCACAGCCGGTGGCAGCGTTGCGCTCGAAGAAGGTATACCTCCACAAACTATGGCTGCGCTTGAAAAAATGGGCCACAAGGTCACGCCGGTGACAGGCATAGCGCGTTCCCTTTTTGGCCGCGGCCAGGTGATCTTGCGCGATCGTGAGAGCGGCGTTCTGTGGGGCGGCAGCGACCCGCGCGCGGATGGTCTGGCGATGACCTTATGACAAAAAAATCGGCCATTGCCGTCGCTCACCCAAACATTGCCTTTATTAAATATTGGAGCAATCGTGACGACGCGTTGCGATTGCCTGCTAACAGCTCCTTGTCGATGAATTTAGACGGATTGCAAACTCAAACTCAGGTGGAGTTTGATTCGAATCTTTCGAAAGATAACTTGCGCCTCAATGGCAAGGACGCCACCGCAGAACAACTTGCGCGCGTTTCCGCTTTCCTGGATCTTGTCCGCAGCATAGCCGGCATTGAAACCCATGCCCGCGTCGTAAGTGAAAACAACTTCCCGAGCGGCGCGGGCATCGCTTCATCCTCTTCTGCTTTTGCTGCCCTGGCGCTAGCGGCCAGTGCCGCGGCCGGGCTGGCGCTCGACGAAGCAGCTCTTTCGCGTTTGGCGCGGCGCGGCTCCGGCTCCGCCAGTCGTTCGGTGCCCGGCGGTTTTGTAGAATGGCGCGCTGCGGACCGCGACGAAGATAGCTTCGCGCAATCGATTGCACCCGCGCAGCATTGGGCGCTCACAGATTGCATCGCGGTCGTTAGCGAAGCCCATAAAAGCGTCGGGTCGACTGAGGGACACCAGCTGGCGCACACCAGCCCGCTTCAAGCTGCTCGACTGCAGGGCGCCGAAGACCGATTGGGTCGCTGCCGTGAAGCTATTCTGCAGCGCGACTTTGCTGCCCTGGCTGCAGGGGTCGAGATGGATAATCATCTGATGCATGCAGTGATGATGACCTCGCGGCCGCCGCTGCTGTATTGGCAGCCTGCCAGCCTGGCTGTAATGCATGCCGTGCGCGCCTGGCGCGCTGGCGGCATGCAGGTCTGCTACACATTGGACGCAGGCCCCAACGTGCATGTGATCTGCCTGACGCAAGATGCCGGAAAAGTGGCTAAGCAGCTCGCTGAAATTACGGGCGTAAGCAACGTGTTGCGGGCAAGTGTTGGCGGGCCAGCCAGGCTGATCAAATAAATTCTCAGTTCGCCTTTAATTCTGCATTTAAGTCAGTCCAACTCAAAAGGATATAATCCTTTCACTTATGCTTCTTATACAATTCATCATCGCCTTAGCTGCCCTGATTATTGTGCACGAGTTGGGGCATTTTGTTGCCGCCAAGCTCTGCCGTATTAAGGTGCAAGAGTTCGGTATCGGCTTTCCACCCCGCTTGGCGCGCCTGTTCAAGATTGGCGAGACGGAATTCACTCTCAACTGGATCCCGCTGGGCGGTTTTGTCCGCCCCGCCGGCGAGAATGATCCTTCCGTGCCGAACGGCCTTTCGGCGGCTCACCCTTGGGCGCGGCTTTTCGTTTTGGCGGCCGGGCCTGCGATGAACCTACTTGCTGCATTGGCCCTTTATTCAATCATCTTCTTGCAGATAGGCCGCCCTGATCTCAACGTTGTGCAGATCATGGAGGTCTCAGCCGGCTCGCCTGCCGCGCAAGCTGGATTGCAAGCGGGCGACATTGTTTTGCAGGTGAACGGCGAGCCGATCAACAGCACTGAAGAACTGCGTGATCTGATCTACGCAAATCTCGGTAAGACATTGGTCTTTGTTTACCAGCGCGATGGAGTTCAACAGACCACCACGCTGGTACCACGTGACCCGCCGCCGGCGGATGGGGCCATAGGCATTGCCATGGGCCACCCGAGCCTGCCAATCGCGGCGCCGGAGGCAATTTGGTATGGCGGCCGGGCGCTAGCTGATCAGGTCAACGCGCTCGTTTCCTTCCCCGGCCGGCTATTACGCGGCGAGGTGAGCCCCGACCAGGGTCGCCTTGTAGGCTACAAGGGCATGTTTGATATTTACACTGAGGTGCGCGAAGCAGATGCTTCGCCAGATAGTGCCCTGCCGGCTGGTGTTAACACCTTGTCCTTCTTTGCTTCGATCTCTGCCTCGCTGGCAATATTAAATCTGCTGCCGATCCCCGCCTTGGACGGCGGTCGTATCCTCTTCACGCTGCCTGAAATTTTGTTCCGCAAGCGTGTACCAGCGGTTTACGAAAACGCGATCAACCTGATCGGCCTGGCTTTGCTGCTTCTATTCGTGGTCTATATAAATCTGCAAGATTTTCTCAACCCCATCTCCATACCCTAAATGAGCGAAGAACAAAGTCCGGAAAGCGAAAAGCTTTCTTTTGATGAGATTCTGGGAGCTTTGCAGGACGAGACGCAGCCATTTCCGGCGCGTTATTTGTACCGTTTATCTGGCTTAGAGGGGAATGATCTTACTCAACTGAGCCGAGCCTGGCCCCAGCTATCTAGCCAGCGTCGCCTCGGTCTCCTCGAAGATCTAGAGATTCTAGCTGAAGGCAACACCGTTGTGAATTTTGAGAATATGGATGGCGTGGGGCTGCGAGACCAGGACGCTCGCGTTCGCGTCGTAGCTCTGCGTTCGCTCCTTTCCTCAGAACAAGACAGCCTCATCCCGATTTTTGTCGAGTTGATGCAAAAAGATGAGAACACAGAAGTGCGCGCCCAGGCCGCAGCTTCTCTTGGCCGCTTTGTTTACCTCGGTGAGGTCGGCAAGATTCCGCCGGGCAAACTGAAAGAGGTCGAAATTCATCTGCTGGACATGATGAATTCGGATGCAGACTCCTTGATCCGCCAACGCGCGCTTGAATCACTTGGCTATTCCAGCCGGCCTGAAGTGGCGGAATTGATCGAAAATGCTTATCAGAGTAATGAAGAGGATTGGATGGTTAGTGCGCTCTTCGCCATGGGGCGCTCGGCTGACGATCGGTGGGCTCCGCTGGTAATTGAAAGCCTGCAAGACGCGCACGTAGAGCTGACTAAAGAAGCGGCTCGAGCGGCCGGCGAACTTGAACTCAACGAGGCGCGGCCAGCGCTGTTTGACCTGCTGCACGCGGAGGATAGCGATGTGCGCCTGGCGGCCGCCTGGGCGCTTTCGCAGATCGGCGGCAGCGATGTTGCCGATGCTCTGGACGAAATGCTGGAGCGCACGGAAGATGAGGATGAGATCGACCTGATCGAGAACGCCATTGAAAACCTGGCTTTGACCGATGAGATGAGCAGCCTGAATTTACTGGATTTCTCCCCCGAAGATCTCGAGGAATTAGCCCGACCGGATCGCGAAGAGAGTGGAGACCAGCCCGCCTAAGATTAAATGGTTTCATTGTTGCTTCGTTTACAATTCCTTCAGAAGAAATTCTCTCATGTCGAAATTTTCAAGGCGCATCGCCGCTATTTTTGTATTGTCTCTAATGCTTCAAACCTACCCGGCTCACGCTCAAGGTAGGCTTGAAATCATCCAGCAGCAAGTCAATTTCTTATTCAACAGCTCGCTAGATTTCACAGCAAAATATCAAAGCTCAGAAAAGATGATCGATGGTTATGTCTTCTTCCAGGTGGGAGAAGGAAGTGATACGCAGGTGTATGAGGGCGATCTTGACGGCGACGACAACTTTACCGCCCACGTAGATCTTGACTCGACCAACGCACCAAAAGCCTTCAGCACGATCACATATTGGTTCCGGTTGGCCTCGGATCACGGCGAATTCTTTGAGAGCCCGCATTACAACTTTTACTACGAAGACAATCGCTATGTCTGGCAGCAGTTAGAAAAACTGCCATTCACGCTGCGCTGGCACGCTGGCGATCAGGCATTTGCGCAAGCCATCCTGGCTGCCGCCGACCAAGGAGTTGTGCGTGCACAGACAATGCTGCCTTTGCCTGCCCCTCAGCCGATGACCTTTCAGGTCTATGACAACGTGCAAGATGTGCAGCTAGTGGCCCAGCTAGCGGGATACTCCTGGCTGGCAGGGCATAGTGACCCAGCCTTCAGTCTGATTTTGTTTTCGCTCGCGCCAGGCGCGCAACAGAGCCTGGAGATCGAGCGCCAGGTGCCGCATGAGGTAGCGCACCTCATGCTGTATCAGGCTCTCGGGGCAAAAGGCTACGCCAATCAGCCCGTTTGGCTAAATGAAGGTTTCGCGTCGAGTGTGGAGGTTTACTCTGATCCGCTCCGTAAAGAATTGCTTAACCTTGCCAACGAAACCGACACTTTAATTCCCTTCTTTTCGCTGTGTGCAGCTTTTCCTCAGGATGCAAATAACGCCCGGCTGGCATATGCGCAGTCCGCATCCTTTGTGCGCTACTTATACGAACGCTATAGCCAGGCCGGCTTTAGTATCTTGGTCGACGCGTATGCTGGGGCGGGAGATTGTCTTAACGCCTCAGTCACCTCATTTGGCGAAGACCTCAGTGCCCTAGAAAGTGATTGGCGCCTGGCTACTTTCGTTCCACAAAACGCTATTGTCAAAGACTTGCAATCAATACCTTGGCAGGCCATCGTAGTTGCCGCTGGGATCGCGTTGGCATTATGGGCGCTGCTGCGGCGTCTTAACCGCGGAAGCATTAGGTAGTTTATGGGCCAAGAAGCAAAGGTCAGCTTACACGCAATAATAAAAGGCCAGGTGCAGGGCGTGGGCTTTCGCTATTTTGTGCGCCAGCAAGCCCAGATTATCGGCTCAGTTGGTTGGGTGCGCAACTTAGCCAACGGCGATGTGGAATTGATGGCTGAGGCGACGCAGTCATCAATTGAAAAATTATTGATTGCCTTGCGCGAGGGCCCGCCTGGGTCTCAGGTTTCCGACATTCAGATTGAGTGGGGAGATACGACCGGAGAGTTTAGTGGTTTTACGGTTAAGCCAACAGCTTAAGCAAAGCCGAGCCGTGTTTATTTAAATTAAACAAAACGACCCAGGCCGAAGATAAGGTGGTCCAGCACTTCCAGGTCCAGCATTTTCCCCGCATAGC
>JBKJWG010000058.1:0-3331 GCA_046716985.1 Anaerolineales bacterium
GTGTGGCGGCTGGCCTAGACTCGCTGGTGGTTGGAGAAGAGCAAATCCTAGGGCACGTCTCACAGGCCTACCAATTTGCTCAAGCCTGCCAAACCGTCGGACCGCACCTATCTAAGTTTTTTCAGGCAGCCATCTTCAGCGCAAGACGGGTGCAAAGTGAAACTGAATTAAGCCGATTGTCTGCTTCAGTGCCTTCTCTTGCCGTTAAGTTGGCCAGCCGTCAGGGTAAGCGCCTGGATCAAGCACACGTGCTGCTGGTCGGTGCTGGGGAAATGGCAGAGCTGGCGGTTGAGGCCTTTCGCAAGCGCGGTGTAAAGCAGTTTAGTGTGGTAAGTCGCACGCTGCACAGTGCAGCAAAACTGGCTCAGCGTTGGAATGGGCGCGCCGGAACCCTTGATCAGTTAGCCGAATACCTTACAAAAGCCGACGTACTGCTCAGTTCATCTTCTTCCCCCAAGGTTTTGATTGAGAAAAAAATGATTGAGCAAGTCGTGGCGGCTCGTGCAAATAGATCACTAGTAATTCTGGATATTGCGGTACCCCGCAATGTGCATCCGGATGTAAGTCAGTTGGAAAACGTCTTTCTCTATGATATGGAAGATTTGCAGCGAGCAATTGAGATCTCGCAATCTGCTCGTGGCAAAGAGATGCGCAAGGCAGAAAAAATTGTAGAAGAAGAGGTCCGCGATTTCGTTGCTTCTCTTGCTGGCCTTGACGTCACAATTCCAGTTATCCGCGGTCTGCGTGAACAAGCCGAAAACATCCGCCAAAGCGAATTGCAAAAAACCCTGCGACGCTTTCCCGATCTCACTCAAGAACAGCAAGAACAAATTGCAGCGCTTACGCGTTCAATTGTACAAAAGATATTGCACAACCCTACGATACATCTCCGCCAGCGAGCAGCTAGCGAAAATGGCGATCATTATGCCGATCTGGCGCGCCAGCTTTTCGGATTGGATGAAGAGTAAGCTGCCTTGAGATGAGAATAAAACTGCGCTTTGCTACCCGTCCCTCAAAATTGGCTCGCTGGCAGACTTCAACTGTTATCGACGCGTTGCAATCCCATTGGCCCAATCTGCAGTGCGAACAGATTGTCATGAAAACGCGCGGTGATGTTTTGCTTGATCAACCTTTGCCCGAGATCGGTGGTAAAGGCTTGTTCACAGCCGAGCTGGACGATGCACTGCGTAAGGGTGAAATTCACGCTGTGGTGCATTCTTTAAAAGATCTTCCCATAGAGCAGGGTCCTGAACTGATGATTGGTGCCATCCCTCGCCGCGGCCCGGCATCCGATGTGCTACTCAATGTCAAAGGACTTACTCTGGCTGAGTTACCCAGCGGGGCGAAAGTAGGCACCTCCAGCCTGCGTCGCCAGGCGCAATTGCATGCCTATCGTTCTGACCTGCAGGTAAAGCCGCTCCGCGGCAACGTCGATAGTCGAATTCGTAAAATGCTCGCAGGGGACTACGATGCCATTTTGCTGGCCACGGCCGGTGTAACGCGGCTGGGAATGGAGGAGCACGTTGCTGAAGAATTGCCTTTTGAGATCATGCTACCCGCTCCAGGGCAAGGTGCCTTGGCAGTGCAGTGCCGCCGCGATGATGAGGACATGTTGAATTATTTAGCAGCGATTGAACATGTTGAGACGCGCCGAGCAGTGAGCGCTGAGCGTGCCTTCCTAGCGGCCCTGGGTGGCGGTTGCTCTCTGCCGGTGGGGGCTTATGCGTCTGTGACGAATGGGCAGATGGAAATGCAGGGCATAGTAATTTCACCCGATGGGCAGCGACAGATTCGCGTCTCCGGACGGAGCGAAGACCCAGAAAGACTAGGACAAGAGATGGCAGCTGAGGCCTTGGTCCAGGGCGCTGCGGAAGTGCTGAATGCCTGAACTCCAAGACAAACGCGTGCTAGTGACAAGACCACGCGAAGACTTTCCCGCTTTTGCTCAATTGCTTGAAGCTCAGGGAGCCATCTCTATCCCTTTTCCCACCATCGAGATTAGGCCAACCTCGGAAACAGATCTCCTCCAATCCTCTCTAAAGCAGTTACACAGCTTCGATTGGCTTATCCTGACTAGTGCAAATGCGGTTAAAGTGCTCAGCGATCATATTACAAGCGGTTCGATGCCCCCCTCGCTCAAACTGGCTGCTGTAGGCCCCAAAACGGCCAACGCCATGTCACAGCTTGGCTGGAGAGTAGATTTCGTCCCCGAGAGGTACGTAGCCGAGGCGATCTTGCCTGGATTAGGAAATTTAGCTGGCCTGCGTGTGCTTCTTGCGCGCGGAGATCTGGCGCGCCCGGAACTGCCTGAAGGCATTCGCGATCGCGGCGGTCAGGTGACGGATCTGTTAGTTTATCGTACTCTACCGGCCTCGGCGGATGCGGAAGGATTGGAGAAAATTCGTGGCGGTGTGGATATTCTTACTTTTACTAGCTCCTCGACAGTGCACAATTTCGTGGCACTGATGCAATTAGCGCATTTAGACCCAAGCAATCTCCCCGGCTCACCCGTTTACGCCCACATTGGCCCGGGGACGGCCGGTACCGCACACGACTATGAATTGCCGATCGATGTGGTGGCTGAAATACATACTCTGGAAGGCATGATTGATTCACTTTGCCTTTTTTATTCGAAGAAGAATGTCGAAACTCAATGACCACAATATCTCGAGCTACTTACCCTGTTGCACGACCGCGGCGGCTGCGTCTCACCCCGACCTTGCGTCGCATGCTGCGTGAGACGCGCCTGCGGCCTGACGATTTTATTAGCCCCCTCTTTGTCCGGCATGGCAACAATGTGCAGCAGCCAATTGCGTCTATGCCCGGTATTTATCAATGGTCGCTGGATAAGGCCGCAAAAGAGTGCCGGGAACTTTTTTCTCTGGGTATTCCTGCGGTGATCCTGTTCGGCATCCCAAAGGAAAAAGATCCGATCGGCTTGGAAAACTTCGCTGAAAATGGCATTGTTCAGCAAGCGATTAAGGCTATTAAAGACGCAGTGCCAGACATGGTGGTGGTGACCGATGTATGCCTCTGTGAATACACTAATCACGGCCATTGCGGCATCTTAAATCGAGCCGAGCACAACCATCCCAATTTGCCGTCAGATTATGTGCTTAATGAACCCACCTTAGAGGTTTTAAGCAAGGTGGCGCTTTCCCACGCCCGCGCCGGTGCCGATATTGTGGCCCCGAGTGGCATGATCGACGGTATGGTAGCCGCAATCCGCGCCGCTTTGGATGCAGACCAATTTGAGCATATTCCTATCCTCTCTTATGCGGTAAAGTACGCCTCCTCTTTTTATGGCCCATTCCGCGAGGCGGCAGAATCC
>JBKJWG010000059.1:0-10779 GCA_046716985.1 Anaerolineales bacterium
GACCCAGGGCGCGCGCCACGTTGTCCATTTGGGCGAACGCGCTGATCACTTTCTCGGGTTGGGAGCTGGCCACCAAAATATCAATATCGCCCACGGTTTGGCGCATGCGCCGCAAGCTGCCGGCTAGCTCGGCGGCCTTGACGCCGGGCATCTTGCGAACAGCGGCTATCAATTCTTCGGCAAAGGGCAGCACGCCGCCCAGCGGTAACCGGCCGCTGCGGCGAGCGAGCGACTGGATGCCAGCCAGGATCTTGGCTTCGGATTTTTCGCCCATGCCGGGCAAGTCACGGATCTTGCCTGCCTCGGCGGCGGTTTTCAATTGCTCAATAGAAATGATGCCAAGCGTGGAATAAAACATGCCGACCTTCTTGGGGCCGAGGTCGGGGATTTGCAGCAGTGTGGCTAGTTCGGCGGGTACGTCCTTTTTGAGCTTCTCTAAATACTCGAGCCGACCGGTACGCAGCAATTCGTCGATCTTTTCAGCGATGGCTTTGCCCACGCCGGGGATCTCTAGCAGAGCCTTTTGGCCGCCCTCTTTCCAAATATCGTTAACGTCGCGGCCCAGGTTGGTGAGGCTATCGGCGGCCCTGCGGTAGGCCAGGGTCTTATAAATGACCTCGCCTTTGATCTCCAGCAAGGCCGCAACCAGGCTGAATACGTCGGCCAGTTCTTTATTGGTCATGCCGCGATTATAAGCGTTCTGATTTGGGCCTCGGCTGCGTGTTATAATCACCGCCGTATCGCTTGCACTTCACCAGTTCAGCTTCCTGCCAATCCCAGGAAGCTGTTTGTGTAAGCCGCACTTATTCCAAGATTGAAAGGTGGTGTAGTTCTTGCCCAAGGTTGTATTAAGGCCGGGAGAGTCGCAAGGCTCTTTGCTCAAGCGCTTTCGCAAGAAAGTGGCCCGCAGCAAGGTGCTGAGCACCGTGCGCCGCAAGCGCTGGTACATTTCGACCAGCGAGCAGCGCCGCATGGAGAAGCAAAAGGCCATTCGCAAGCAGCAGCGCAAGCTGAGCGGCTGGAAGCCCAAGCCGAAGCCGGTTTCGCCTTTCAAACAGTTCTAGCCTAGGAATTAAACAAAAAGAGCGGGAGATCATCCCGCTCTTTTATTTTCTAGGTCAGGTTTGCTTTACACCAGTATCAATGCCGAAGCATTAGGTGAACCCCCAAAAAGCAACGAGACGACAAACAAAATCAGGAACAAGACGAATAACACCTTCGCAATACCTGTCGCCGTTCCGGCTACCCCTCGAAAACCGAACAACGCGGCGACTAGGGCGATGATCAAGAACGTTACTGCCCAACTAAGCATGGATTCCTCCTTGGTCTAATTGGTGTTGTTGCTTTAATTAACGAGGTCTTATCAATTTTCATTATAGTCGTTTAGCCGGCTTAAACAAAAGAGCGGGACACTCGTCCCGCTCTTTTGTTATGAATGCTAAAAAATGAAGCTAGAAACTAGGGCATCACCCATTCGTAAACGACGCGGAGCAAAGCGCCTGCAGCGCCAGCGCCAGCGGCGAGAGCGGCACCGCTCAGCAAGCCGGCCACGACCCCACCCAAAATAGCAACGAACAGAGTGCCGGCAGCCGTGGAAAAGGTGACCAAAGCTATCGCCGCAATGAAGAAGCCAGTGCGGTCCTTCATGCTGCCGATATGCAAAAGGCCACCGAGGAATGCAGCCGCTGCGGCGATCGTTCCGACGACGTCAGGCAGGGCAAAGCTCAGGGCAGTCGCCAGACCCCAGATCAGGGCCAAAGCGAGGCCCACGATCCACAACCATTTACCAATTGTTCCAGTATCCATCTTTTTTCTCTCCTTGAGAAATAGGATTGTTGCGGCAATCGCCGCTCATACCTATTAACCCTGCCCTAATAAGGGGGTTACGGCTAATCAGAACGTTTTGTGAAAAGAGTAACAAGTTTGCCTTGGGGATACGGTTAGAATCTAAAAAGATTGGTTTTTTGAAAATGCTGGATATCCGCCCGAACTGCGAATGCTGCAATAAAGATCTGCCTCCAGAGTCCACGGAGGCGTTTATCTGCACGTTCGAGTGCACATTTTGCCGCGATTCCGCAACCGATAGGTTGCACTTCATCTGCCCGAATTGCGGCGGCGATTTAGTCCAGCGGCCAATTCGCCCGGTTGCGCAATTGTGGAAGCATCCGGCATCCACGAAAAGGATCTTCAAGCCCGAAGGTTGTGCAGCGGTTTCACAAGCAGGCTAATCGCTAGTTACAAGGCTGGGGGTTGACGCCCATCTTCGAACGGAGTTGAGATGCAGAATAGCTTTTTGTACATCATCACGGTCCTGATCTGGGGTTCCACCTGGCTGGCGATCAAGTTCCAGCTGGGGGTGGTTTCTCCGGAACTTTCCGTCGCCTATCGCTTTTTCCTCGCATCCGTGTTGCTCTTCATTTACAGCAAGCTGCGCGGCTTGCAGCTGCGCTTCACCGCCCGCGAGCAGCTTTTCATTGCTATCCAGGGCTTGCTGCTTTTCTCACTCAATTATGTGATGGTCTATTTTTCGGAAGTGTATATCACCAGCGGAATGGTGTCTGTATTGTTTTCGACCGTCATCGTATTCAACGTGATCTTTGGCGCTATCCTCCTGCGCAACCCGGTGCGCGCCCGCGTGGTACTGGGCTCGATCGTCGGTATTCTCGGGTTGACATTAATATTCTGGCCAGAGCTTGCAGGGCTGACCCTGGAGGGCGGCCGCCTGCTTGGCTTTGCGCTTGCTTTGTTGTCTGCGGTTTCCGCGTCGCTGGGCAACATCGTTTCTGCACGCAACCAGCGCGCACAATTGCCCGTTATCCAAACCAATGCCTACGGCATGTTGTACGGCTCGCTATTTACTTTTCTGTTTGCTTTGGCGCGCGGCGCGGAATTTCGTTTCGACCCATCCTTCAGCTATGTTGCCTCGCTGCTGTATTTGGCGCTGTTCGGTTCGGTGATCGCTTTTGGCAGCTACCTGACCCTGCTGGGCCGTATTGGCGCTGACCGCGCCGCTTACGTGACCGTTTTGTTCCCGGTCATCGCATTACTGCTGTCCGGCCTTTTCGAAGGTTTACAGCTGAATATCTTGCAGTTTGCTGGCGTGGCTTTGGTTTTATTGGGGAATGTGATCGTGGTGGCGAAACGGCGCGCTGCGAATTAAAACAAACCAAATAAATTTATTGCCCCTTAAATTCCTGGCCCAATGCCGCCGGCGGGTTTGCTTGCAATATTCGCTGCAGGGGCCGTCGCCAGCGCGGTGGGAAGACTGTCAGCAAGCGGCCCACCAATTCGCCGCTCACAGCCAGCAATACGCCGATCATCAATAACCAAGGAATGGCATTGAACGCCACCACGGAAACTTCCGGGAATTTGCGCTGTAACATCGTGGCCAGCGCTTTGGTGGCGCCGAATAGGATGGCGCCGATCGCGCCGCGGATCGGCGACCAACCTCCAAAGATGACAATCGCCAGGGCGATCCAACCGTAGCCGCGTGTGGTGCCCTCAGCCCAACCGATCTTGACATCCAGCGAATAGGCCGCGCCGGCTATTCCAACCAGCGCGCCACCCAGCACTGTATAGAGATAGCGTAGCCTGTGCACGGGTACGCCGCGCGCAAATGCGGCTTCGGGCCGCTCGCCGGTGCTGCGCAGCGCGAGGCCAGGCCGTGAGCGAAACAAATACCACCAGGTGCCGATAACCAGCAAAAGCGCGAAATAAACCATAGCATCTTGCTGGAAAAAGATCGGTCCCAACACGGGGATATCTTGAAGAAAAGGAATGTGAAATTGCGATAGCGAGGGTCCAGGCAGGTTCGTGTATTTTTGCCCAAGAAAAGCGCTCAAGTTATCACCCAGCAGGGTGAGCACAAAGCCGATCGCCACCTGGCTTTGGCGCAGCTGCAGGCTGCCGAAGGCTACGACTAATGCAAAGAACGCACCGACGCCGGCGGCGGCTAGGAAACCGATCAGCACGCTGCCACTATGGTAAGCAGCAACGAAGCCGGCCAGCGCAGAGAGCAGCATGGTGCCATCCAGCGAAAGGTTCACCACACCGACGCGCTCGCTGATCGTCTCTCCGCACACTGCAATAATCAGCGGAGAAGCCTGCAGCAGGATCGAAATAAGAATGGCGACGAGTTGTGTGTTATCCATCTTCTTTTGGTTTTCGTAAACAGGCAAGACGCGCGCGATCGCCGAATAAAAGCACAAACAGCACCATCACACCGGTCAGAATATCTCCTAGTGAGGAATGCAATTGCGTGCGCAACTGCAGCGTGATGCTGCCATTCAACACAGCGGAGAAGAAAAATGCCACCAAGGGCGTCCAAAGCAATCGATAACCTGCCAGCATGACGACCAGCAATGCTAGATAACCGATGCCGCCGGAGATGCTTTGGCGCAGGCTGTCGAACCAGCTCAACGTGCGCACTGCGCCGCCCAAGCCGGCCAACGCGCCGCAGAACATCATCGCCAGCATAGCTTCGCGATTGCTGGATACTCCCAGCAAGAAAGCAGAACGCGGGTTGCGTCCGAGCGCTTTGAGTTTCAACCCCCAAGTACTATTACGCAAAGCCATCACCACCAAGCCAAATGCCACGGCCGCCAAAAGTAATGAGAGCGGGCTGAAGCGCGAATCATTGAAGAGAGGTAGCAGAGCTTCAGGGCGGAAGGGCACCGTGCCGCGGAAGCTGCCACCTTCCGGCGGCTGCCAGGGACCCGAGATCAAATAATTGGTCAGGATGATGGCAAGGTTATTTAGCGCCAGCCCGCCAAAGATCTCGTGCACGCCGCCGCGCGTCTTGAGTAAGCCGGCGATGCCGGCCCACAGCGCACCGCCCGCCATGGCTGCCAATAACTCGAGAGGAATTTGCAAAATAGCAGGGAGCTGCACGCTGAGCGCTACCCAACTGGCCGCCACCGCGCCCAAAATAATTTGCCCCTCAATGCCGATATTCCATAAACCAGCCTTGAAAGTGAGCAGCAACCCAGCGGAACAGAAGAGCAGCGGTACCCAGAAAGAAAGCACACTCAAAAAACGTTCGCTGCTGCCAAAGGCGCCTTCCCACATGGCGCCAAACGCCACTACCGGCGAGGCGCGAAATAACAGCAGCAAACCTATGGTGAACAATAGCGCTGCCGCTATCGGCACCAGCGGCCAAATGCGCTGCAGCCAGATCGGCCAGGTGGTTTTCCCTGTTGTCATTGCTCTCCGCCGATCAGGTGGCCCAGCTCTTCCGCGTCGGTTTCGGCAGCTTGCACGATGCGCGACATGCGCCCACTGGAGAACACTGCAATGCGGTCGCTGCGCCCGACGACCTCATCCAGGTCAGCGGAGATAAACAGGATGGCGGTGCCTTCTTTGCGCCGTTCGTCCAGCTGCTGCCAGATCCAATCGGTTGAGCGGATATCCAAGCCACGCGTGGGGTGCTCCATCAAGATCAAATTCAATGAAGCAGGCAGCAAAGCGAAGAGGAAACGTTGCTGGTTGCCTCCCGAAAGTTGCTCAATGGTCGATTGTGGCTGGCCCACTACCCGATAGCGTTCAATGCGGTCAGCGGTGCGTTTGCCATAGCCAGCCCAATCCACAAAAAAACTTGGCTCTTGGTCCACCAAAGCCATGTGTTCGGTGAGCGAAAGGCCGGCTACAAGCCCTTCTTCAAGCCGGCCGGCGGCGAGATAGGCGATACCCAATTGGCGGGCGGCGTGGTAGCCCAGGTGGCCGGCATCATCCCCGGCCACGGCCATGCTGCCTGAAGAGATGGGCAGCAAACCGGCGCAAGCTTTCAGCAATAGTTCCTGCCCGCTACCCTCAAGGCCCGCCAAGCCAAATACCTCCCCGGCTTGCACCTTAAGATCCAGTGGTTGCAGGTCGAGTCGCGGCGTCTTGACCACCACATCTTTGAGTTCTAGCGCTGCAGCCTTTTTCGCCAGCTTTGCGCGCTGGGGTTGTGGCGGTAGCTTTTCGAACATAAGCGCCACTAATTCTGCGTTGGGGCAGGGGATCTTGCTTTCGCCCACGAAGTGCCCTTTGCGCAATACGTAAGCGTGATCGCAAAGGTCCTGCACCTCATCTAATTTGTGCGAAACAAGAATAAGCGTCTTGCCTTCATCGCGGGCCAGCTTGCGCATCGAATCGAACAAAACTTCTTTTTGTTCGGCGCTGATCCCTGTGGTGGGTTCATCGAGGATTAAGACCCGTGCGCCGCCTGCTAACAAGCGCAGCAATTCGAGCTGCTGGCGCTCGCCCAGGCTCAAGTTGCGAATGTGCTCTTCAGTTTGGATCTCAAAACCATATCGTTCCCCCAATGCCTCTAATTCTTTTGCGGCCTTCCTGGAACCTAAGCCCAGGCCGCCGCTCTGCCCGAGCAAATAATTTTCCAAAACTGTGAAAGGTGGCAGGTCTAATGGCTCCTGATAGAGCATACCCACACCCGCGGCCAACGCATCGGATGGCGAATCAAACCTGCGCGGCTTGCTATCTAAGAGGATCTTTCCATTATCTGAACTTTGATATCCCGAGAGAATTTTCATCAAGGTGCTTTTGCCAGCACCGTTTTCCCCTAACAAACCATAGACGCGCCCCTCTTCAAAGGTGAGGCTAATATCTTCATTAGCTTTCACCTCACCGAAATGTTTACGGATATGCTGGACTTCAACCCGCATAGGCATAGCTTACCAGATGTTTTGATTCTGCTTTCGAGACCACTAGACAATTAAGAAAACAAAGGGGCGACCGATCGGTCGCCCCTTTGTTTTGCATCGTGAACCGAGTTAAGGATCCTACTCGCTCGGGCCTTCCATGCCCTCGAGCAACTGCGGCAGGTACCAGATCTCGTCGTCGGTTGCTACAGCGCCAGCAGCGATGTACACGCTACCGTCCTGCAGGTTGATCGGGCCAGACCACACCACAAGTTCGCCGGAGGCGAGCTTGCTAATGTAGTCGGCCAGGTTGGCGGCGGCCTCAGCGCTGAGCGCCGGCCCGTTCACCCAACCCACGTTCGTATTGCTCGGGTCGTCGAGTGCATCCCAGTTAGCGCCGTTCCAATCCCAACTCTGCGTCCAAGTGCCATCGGCCACGGATTGAGCCGTGGCAAGATAAGCAGGACCCCAGCTGAAGAAGGGCGTTCCTAGACAAACGGCAGGTGCGTTATCGCAGGCTCCCAGATAGTCGTAGGGAACAGCGAAGACGGCATCGCCGGCCGCGGCGCGTTGGCCGGTCACGTCAATGCCTTGGGTGGTGTCAATGCCGCTGAGCACCACGTCGATACCTGTGTCGAAGAAGTTGGTGGTTACTTCAGTGGGATCGAGGGTGACGCCGGGGATATTGAACCAAAAGCCGATCCAGGTGACGGTGAATTGCAGGTCACCGGCGTTCATGCCCATGTAATTCTCATAACAGTAGCTTGCGCCCAGGTATGCTGAAGAAACCAAGCGGCGCGTTTCGAAGTTGATTAGTGGCCCCAGGTAGCCAATGTGGCCGGTTTGGGTAGTGAGTGCCGCGGCGCAACCGGCAATGGCCTTCATGTCTTCCATGCGGCCCATGATGTTGCCCAGGTTGGCCGGGGCCGTACCCGCGTGGACATCGTCTCCGGATGAATTGATAAAGGTAACGTCTGGGTATTTCAGGGCCACGCCCGTTGTGTCTTCTTCGAATTCATCCGAAGTCGTGAAGATCAAGGTTGCGCCTTGCGCAACCATGTCGTCCACCACACCCTCAACTGTGGCTTCGGGTTTGTCGGCCGGGTTGAGCAGATCGAACACGATCATGTGCGAACCGGCCAGGTTGGCCTCGACATACTTGCCGCCTTCAAAGTGAGCCTGGCTCCAGCCATGGTCGTTCTGCGGCCCAACCAGGATCATGCCGAACGTGAGCGGTTCGGCGGCTGGGGCGTCGGTTGCGGCGGGGGCTGCTGTGCCGCAGGCGGTCAGCAACATCGAGCCGATGATCAAAAGGCTAAATAAAACAGAAAAACGAAGCTTGGTCATTCTCTTCCTCCTAGAGATTTTGAGTAGCAAAGGTACAGCAAAGATCAGGGCCAGTGTCGAGCTTCATCACCTCCCTTAGTGGGAAAGCGTTTTTAGCTTGGCTAAATGGATCTGAGCAAAACAAACGCCCCAAAGAAGATGGGGCGCGAATTGTGTGGCGCTTACACTCCACCCCTGGACCTGCAACGAAGGTACGGGGCTCAAAGTTGAAACCTTCATATTGCGACCTAACTGGTGGTTAGCCTCACTGACGCAGAAACGCCATAGATAGGGGTACGAACTTGTAACGCCCAATATACAGCATAAAGTCAAAAACGGTCAAGGGTTAGTCTTTTCGTTCAGCGGCTCCAAAACTGGAATGAAAGCGAAGCGTTCGACGTCTACCAAGCCCAGGTCGGAGATACGCAGTTCGGGGATCACCACTAGCGCCAGCAAGCTCAGTTGCATGTTGGAATTGTTAAGCTGGCAGCCGCAGGCCCTAAAGCCTGCCAACATTTCATCTGCTTTGCGCGCCACTACTTCCGCTGGCTCGGTAGACATCAATCCGCCGATGGTCAACTCGACCAACCCAATCACCTTGCCGTCGCGCACCACGATCTGCCCGCCGCCGACTCGCGCCAGTTCATTAGCGGCGATGGCCATATCAGCTTCGCTGGTGCCTACCACGATCATATGGTGGCTATCATGCGCGATGCTGGAAGCCAGCGCGCAGGGCACCTTCAAGCCGAAGCCTTGCACCAGGCCTACTTGGACCGTGCCGAGAGCTTTGTGGCGCTCGACCAAAGCGATCTTGGCAAGATCGCGCTTCATATCCACTTCTATATTTCCGTTTCTTGCTTCCACCTGCAAGCGCAAGTGTTTGGTCGGCGCTTGGTTCTCGATCACGCCGATCACGTTGGCGACCGCGCGTTTCAAGCCCTTGCTCGGCAGAGCGAAGTCGGCAGCTTTGAGCGGGCGCTTTAACTTGATGGATTGCTTTGCCCACTTGGGATACGAAAAAGCGGGCGGGTCGTACAGGATCCTGCCGTTTTTGGCGATCTCTTTTCCTCTAGTGAGCACAAGATCAACCTCCACTTTTTCGAGATCGTTAAGCAAAAGAATGTCGGCGTAGCGCCCGGGCGCGATCATGCCTGTATCGCGGGCGACCCCGAAATGCTCGGCGGTGTTCAGCGTCGCCATCTGGAATGCGGTGATCGGCTTTAGGCCCTCCTGGATGGCGTGGCGTACCACGCGATCCATGTGACCATCTTCAATTAGGGTGCCAGAATGCGAGTCATCTGTGCACAAAATGAAATGGCGCGGGTCTAAGCCCATTTCGGTGACCGCGCGTATCTGGGGGGCAACATCGAACCAAGCCGATCCGTACCTCATCAGCACTTTCATCCCCTGCCGAGAACGCGCAACCGCGTCCTCCAGTCGCGTGCCTTCGTGGTCGTCCTGGGGACCACCCGCGGCGTAGGCATGGAAGGGGTTACCCAAGTCGGGAGAGGCATAGTGCCCGCCGATAGTTTTGCCGGCCAGGCTAGTGTGCGCCATTTCCTTGAGCATCTTTTTATCGGCGTTAATCACTGCTGGAAAACTCATCATCTCGCCCAAGCCGATGGCGCCTTTCCATTGCATCGCTTCGGCTACATCCTCTTCACTGAGCACCGATCCCGGCGTCTCTAACCCGGGCGCGGAAGGCACACAAGAAGGCACCTCCACCCAAACATGGATCGGTTGCTTGGCGGCTTCGTCGACCATCAATCGCACACCTTTGAGACCAAAAACATTGGCCATCTCGTGCGGATCGATGAAGATGCCTGTCGTGCCGTGCGGCGCCACGGCGCGAACAAATTCTGTGATGGTGACCATGCTTGATTCAATATGCATATGTGCGTCGAATAAACCTGGAGAAAGAAAACGACCATTTGCTTCAATGACGCGAGTTTTTGGGCCGATGGCGTGCTTGGCGTCTGGGCCAACAAAGGCGATGCGTTCGCCTTTGATGGCAATGTCAGTATGCGGCAGTATCTCGCCCGATTGCACGCTAAGCCATTGGCCGTCGCGCACGACGATATCCGCGGGCGTGCGCCCCGTGGCTACGTCAATGAGCCCCGTTCTTTCTTTCACCCAAGAAGTAACAGTCATACGATTGCTCCTTAAAGGCCCAGCGTCACTTTGGCGATCAGCAAATAGATCGCTAAACCGGTCGCGTCGACCAGTGTGGTGATCAACGGCGCGGAGACAGTGGCTGGGTCGATCTTGAAACGATGGGCAAGGAGAGGAATCAGTGACCCGATCGTGTTGGCCCATGTGCAAATGGCGAGAATAGCAAGGCCCACGGTCAGGGCTAGCGCGGATGTGGTTCCCCATAGGATGGCCCGTCCATAAGCCACGACACCCAGAATAAGCCCCATGACTAGTCCACTGATTGCTTCCCTGCGGATCACGCGCCACAAATCGCGCACGGTGATCTCCCCTAGCGCCAGGCCGCGGATCAACGTGGATACAGTCTGCGCGCCAGTGTTGCCGCCGGTGCCGATCAGCAGCGGGATGAAGAACGAAAGCGCAACCACTGCGGCCAGCTCACTCTCGAAAATACGCAGCACAGTGCCGGTCAGCGTTTCGGCAACGAACAACAACAGCAGCCAACCCACACGCTTGGAGATCACAGTGGTCATTGGAATTGTGAAATAAGGTTGGTCGAGGACACCGCCGCCTTCCAAACCACCGAACTTTAGAATATCTTCCGTGCTCTCGGCGGCGAGAACGTCCATCACGTCGCTGACCGGAATCACGCCCAGCATACGCC
>JBKJWG010000060.1:0-14665 GCA_046716985.1 Anaerolineales bacterium
AAATGACCAAACCCCAGATGCAACAAAACCCGCACTTGGCGGGTTTTGTTTTGCTTCGTATTTGGTGGGCCGGGGTGAGCTGAAAAAGCTCTGTAGCTATCTGTTTTTATTGGCTAATAATTGACCAGATAAATTTCTTGGAATACCAGCTGGAATGCTGCGTGGTCTGGCTTCCGATGGACGGTCATTTTTTAGTTCAGCCCCCTCCAGGGCTTCGAGGTTAAAGCTCCAAGCGAATGGGGGTGACGGCGTTAGCCGTATGGACCGGACATGCTGAGACGCACCGAGCTTGCACATATCTCAGCCCAGCATGCCCCTCATGCTCTGCTGCAACGAAGACTTGAGCGCCGCATCACTGGCTACCAGGCGGTAAAGCTCTAGGTCCTGGCGGCGGCGTATCAGCATGACTTCCTCGAAAATCTTCTCGAACGCCAGTGCACGGTGGTCTTCGTCCTGGCTCTTTTGGTACTTGGGCTCAAAGTCCGGATGCTCCTGAATGCCCTTTAGAATGCTCAGGAACTTCACGCGCTTTTCTTCCGTAGTCACACCCCAGCCCTGGAACCAACGCTCGTTGAAGCTCTGGATGATTTGGTCCAGCAGGTCTTTTTCCTGCTCACCACCATGTACCCCACGCGGATTTGGGTTTGCGGGGTCCAGCTCGGTTTCCGCGTCATCTAACGCAATGCTGTGGTTCAACTTGACCCGTTCCAGCCCATAGGACGCGAGGTCAACCGAATTAAGCAGAGCGTCGATTTCGTCGGCGTCTTTGTCCTGCACTTTGAGTTTCGGAATCAGGAACTTGAGGAACCAAAACAGCTTTTCCCAGGCCACAATCTCGTACGGCATGATCGAGGCCATCTGGCCGTAGATCTTCACGAACTGCTTGGCCTTGATCTTGAAATCGACCTTGGCCTCATCCTCCAGCTCTAGTTCCACGTCGAAACGCTCAGCGGCGATATCGATCAGCACAGCCAGCTTTTCAGCATCGACGTTGTCGAAATACTGCGTGGCAAATGCCTCCACCTCAGGCCATTCGTATACGCCGACCTCGTCCAATTGGTCTTTGAGCTCGTGCAGCACATTGATATCCGTTGCTCCGGACAGGCTGGTCGCCGTGTAGAACGGGTCGAAGGAGGCTTTTATGTCCTCTATCTGATTGAAGAAATCCAGAACGAACAGGTCTTCGGTCTTCTTGCCCCACTTCGGCGCGGCACGATTGAGGCGCGACAGCGCTTGCACAGCGAGTACGTACTGCAGCTTCTTGTCCACGTACATGGCGCACAGCTTAGGCTGATCGAAGCCTGTCAGGTACTTGTTGGCCACCACCAGCAATCGGTAATCATCGGTGTCGAATTTATCTCGCGTATCTGCTTCCGCGAAGCCGTTGAGCCCGGCTTCGGTGTACTCGATACCATCAACCAATTTTTCGCCGGAGAAGGCAATTAGCGCCTTGAACGGGTTGCCGCGCGCTGCCAGCAAGCGGCTGATGGCCTTGTGATAACGGATGGCGGCTTCGATGTTCTGGGTGATGACCATGCCCTTGGCATGGCCCTTGAGCTTCTTCGGCGTGACCACCTGCTCAATAAAATGCTCCAGCATCACCTCGGCCTTAACGTCGATAGTCTGCTGGTCGCGTTCGACATAGGCGCGTAGCTTCTTTTGCGCTTTCAGCGTGTCAAACAGCGGATTGTCCTCGATGGACTTCTGAATTTCGTAATAGCTGCGGTACGTGGTGTAGTTGGCCAGCACGTCGAGGATAAAACCCTCTTCAATGGCTTGTTTCATCGAGTACAGGTGGAAGGGCGCGAAGCGGCCGTCGGCCTGCTGCTCGCCGAACTTCTCCAGCGTGCTGTTCTTCGGCGTGGCGGTGAAGGCGAAGTACGAGGCATTGCCGCGCATCTTGCTGTTCTTGATCGTGCTGAGGATTTTTTCCTGAGTGTCGTCTTGCTCGTCGCCGCCCATCACCTTGTTCATCGTGCCGTGGCTGCTACCGTCCTGTGAGCTGTGTGCCTCGTCGATGATCACGGCAAAGCGTTTGCCGGCCATGTCGTCGATACCATCCACGATTACCGGGAATTTCTGGATGGTGGTAATGATGATTTTTTTGCCCTGCTCCAGCGCCTGCTGGAGGTCAGAGGACTTCAGCGCCGGAGCGATGATGTTTTTCACCTCGGAGAACTCGCGCAGATTCTCGCGCAGTTGCTTGTCCAGCAGGCGGCGGTCTGTCACCACAATCACCGAGTCGAATAGCGGCACATCCAGGGCCCGCGCGCCGGCAACCTCCAGCGAAGCCGGATAAGTTTCTATCAACTGATAGGCCGCCCAGGTGATGGAGTTCGATTTGCCCGAGCCGGCCGAGTGCTGGATCAGGTAACGCTGGCCCACACCATGCTGGCTGGCATGCGTCACCAGGCGGCGTACCACATCCCGTTGATGGTAACGCGGGAAGAACAGCGTACGCTTGGCCAGTGGCATCTTACTGCTGCCGTCCAGGCGCACAAAGTGCTGGATGATATTGGCCACACTTTCGCGGCTGAAAATCTCCTGCCACAGGTAGGCGCTCTTGTGCCCGGCAGGGTTGGGCGGGTTACCAGCCCCGTGGTTATGGCCCTTGTTGAATGGCAGGAAGAAGGTCGCGACACCGGCCAACTTGGTGGTCATGTAGACCTCGTCGGTGTCTACCGTCATGTGCACTAGGCAGCGGCCGAATTGCAGCAACGGCTGGCCCATGTCGCGGTCCTGCTTGTACTGCTTTTGCCCGTGATAACGGGCGTTCTGGCCTGTCCAGGGGTTCTTCAGCTCCAGCGTGGCGAAGGGCAAGCCATTGATAAACAGCACCAGGTCGATCTCTTCCAGCGGATTACTCAGCGAGTAACGCACCTGGCGGGTACTGCTAAAGATATTCGCCGCAAACTGCTGTTTGACTCGCTCCGAACTGCTGGCAAGCGGCGCGGGGTACATCAGGTTGAAGTGCACATCGTCAATGGCCAGGCCGCGCTTGAGCAGGTGCAGCGCGCCGTACTTCTTCGCCAGCCGGTCGAAGCGTTCGAGGATGCGCAAATCCCAATCATCGTAGCGCTGCTTGAGACGCTCCAACTCATCACCCTGGCTGGCCTCAAGAAATTGCCACAAGCAACGGCTATCCACAGCATAGCGGGCATTGAAATCCTGAGCGCGGCCCAGTTGATACCCGTGGTTGAGGCCCGCCGGCACGGATACCGCGCTGTCACGGACCACCGCCTGCTCTTCTAGGCAAGTGCCGGTCAGGTATTTCTCGATGCTAGCTTCCAGCGCCTGTTCGTTGGTCTTGCTTACCATGCCGGCTTCCTTGTGCCTGTTCTTTCTTATCTCTGCCAGGCGAGCCCGGCGCGGGGTGCAAATGTCTAAAACTATCCTGCCAACGGGTACAGACATTCGCCGCTACCCACCTGACTTACCACTAACCCATTGATTCATCCGACAGCACAACCATTAACAGAGCTGGCCGACAGCCTGCTGAATGTCTAACGGCTCGGCGTATTCGTCTAAGCGCTGCAGTTGCTGCTGGACATCCATCAGGCCACCTCCATATCCTGAGTCTCCGGCTCCGACACGCCCGGTACCTTGATCTTGCCGGTCACGGCGCTATTGATCAGGGTGACTTTGTATTCTGTGAGTTTGGTGATTTGTTGTTCAAGTAAATCGACAGCTTTGTTTAGCTTCTCCGACTCAAGATCAAGGTGCGCCACTATTGCATCCTGTTCCTCACGGTCTGGAAAACCAATTTCCATAGACATGAACATATGACCGTAGAAGCGCAAGCGTGAAGAGTGCAGGCCCGTTGAGACTTTGTTGTAGTGCGCAATATAAGTCGTGGTTTTCAGAAGCATCTCAAGGTACTGCGGATTTAACGTGTCGGGATGCAACTGCCTGTAAATGCCATAGGCCGAACTAACGATGCCAGCCCGATTGGAAACGCCAAGCGCGCCCATCCAGGCCCACATAATGTTGAATATAAGATCATCTTTCTGGCAAGTCTTTGATCCGGTGTAATCCTCAGACATAAACATCGTCACATTCTTTTCTGATCGAGGCGTTACTCCGGTCAGATGAGAAACTGAGAGAAGTTCTTGCTGCCCGTCGGGAGACCGCTCATCGACTTCGCGGAAAATATACTTGGCTCGCTTTATCGTCCAATGCGACGGAATTTCGCCAATCCACTCGATATCGGAGTCCCGCATAGGCGCGCGCGGATTAAGGCCACGGGTTACGGCCTGCTGGATCAGTATCTGCTTGCGCTCTTTAAGCAATTCAATCTGACGTTCCTTAAATAGAGTCGTTTGCTCTATTTGCTTTGACTTCAGATCCATAAAATCGATAATGCTAGCTTGCTCGGCTTTATTTTCGGGGAAACAGACTAGAAAATCTTGGATTAAAGGTAGTCTGAGGCTGTCAACCGTAGACTTAGCCTCTCCCAGAGTTGCCACTTTAAAGAAGTTTGATTGCAGATACCTGAATAAGAACTTTCCAGCAGCATGCTTAAAATCGCTGAACTTGTAGACTCGCTGATGAAAATCAAACCTTCCATTAACGTAGTGATAGACCTTTCCAACACCCGCACCGTCACCTGCGGTCAGAATTGCTTCTCCATCAAATGAATAGGAGTTGATCAGCTCGGGGGTTTGCGAACGCACATAAAAAGGGTAAGTCCCAGTATCTACTTTATCCTCAGTGTTCTTACTTCCAGTTGTTATGGAAGATAAAAATTTAAATCGCACTACCTTCCAGTGACTAGGAATATCATATAACCACTCAACGCCAGAGCGTTTATAGTCGGTATATTTTTCCTGCGCGAGAGTTTGCGCTTCAAACATTGGTTGCACCCGATATCTCTTTCAAGCTAATACCAAGAATCTCCGCAATCAACCCCTCCGCCTGCTGCTCCAGCGCTACGATTTCCCGCGCCACCTCTTCCATACTGCGCAGCGGCTGATGCTTGTAGAAGTATTTATTAAAGCTGATCTCGTAGCCAATCTTTACCGACTCCAGATTGATCCAGGCTTCTGCCACATGGGGCTGCACTTCGGCCTTGAAGAAGCGATGGATGGAATCAGCCAGCGGGATGCTTTCGCTGTCGCGCAGGTCGCTGTTGGATTCGTAGGTGATGAACTCGCCGGCCTTGCCGTTGGAGTAATAACCAAAATCGGGCAGCTCGGCCTCGCTGCAGTCCAGTCGCTGCAGCAGTGCGGCCAATTGGGCGCGATCGAACTTCTCCACTTTGCGGATAACCTTGACGGCGTTTTCGTCGTACCAGCTCACTGCATTGAGCACCTGATTGCGCTCGCTGGCACCGAGCTTGATGCCAGCCTCTTTGCTAAGTTGTTTAAGCGCCTTGTCCATCCGTTTAGCAAACAGGTTGAAGTCGTCATACTCCTCACTGCCGATGGCCTGCATCAGGTAGTTGGCCACGGTGACCAGCAGCGACTGCTTGGCCCAGGTCTCCAGGCTCAGCAGCTTTTTACGCTGCTTGGTATTGAGCTCCAGGCCTTGTTCTTCACACCAGGCGAGGATGGTTTTTTCATGGGTGGCCAAGGTGGCGTCTTGGTACACCGCCTCGCCCCACTCTTGGTAAATCCACTGCATGGGTTCGCGCAGGGCCTTGTCGAAACGCAGGGTTTCGATGCGCTCGGCGCTGAACTGAGCCTTGCGCCGGTCTGGCCGTTCGATGCTGACCTTGTGGTAGCCGAAGTCGCGGTTATCAAACACCTGCGCGGCAATGCCGTCGCCACCGGCCGGGCGGTCGAAGCTGGCCAGGTCGAGGTAGGTTTGGGTGATCCGCTCGATATGCTCGGGGGCAAATTCACAGTTTTTGTTGCCGAGATTTTTGCGCAGTTTGCGATACAGCAGGTTGGCATCGATCAGTTGCACCTTGCCTCGGCGCTGCGCCGGCTTGTTGCTGGAGAGCAGCCAGATATAGGTGGTGATGCCGGTGTTGTAGAACAGATTGTTTGGCAACTGGATGATGGCATCGAGCAGGTCGTTTTCGATCAGGTGGCGGCGGATATTCCTCTCGCCACCGCCGGCGTCGCCGGTAAACAGGCTGGAGCCGTTATGCACCGAGGCGATGCGCGAGCCGAGGCCGCTGTCGCCGGGAGCTTTCATTTTGTTGACCATTTCCATCAGAAACAGCAACTGGCCGTCGCTGGAGCGCGGGATGGCGTCCTGCAACTCGGCGTTTCCCCAATAGTCCGCGAGGCTGACCTTGAAGCGCGGGTCGATCACGTCGCCGCCGTCTTTGATGAACTTCTGCTCGCTGGCCCAACTTTTACCGTAGGGCGGGTTGGACAGCATAAAGTCGAAGCGGCTGCCGGCGAATTCATCCACCGAGAGGGTGGAGCCGGGGCGGATGTGGGCAGGGTTGTTGCCCTTGATCATCATGTCCGACTTGCAAATGGCATAGGTCTCGTCGTTGATCTCCTTGCCGTAGAGGTGGATGTCGCGCTGGATGGTCGAGTCCGGGTATTTTTCTTCGATAAAATTCTGCGACTCGGTAAGCATACCGCCACTGCCGCAGGCCGGGTCGTAGATGGTCATCACGGTGGGCAGGCGGTCTTTGATCGGGTCGAAGACCAGATGGGTCATCAGCTCGATCACTTCGCGCGGGGTGAAGTGCTCGCCGGCTTCCTCGTTGTTCTCTTCGTTGAACTTGCGGATCAGCTCTTCGAACACATAGCCCATGCCCAGGTTGCTCAGGGCTGGCAGGCGGTTGCCTTGTGGGTCTTCGCTGTCGTGCGGGGTGAGGTTGATGTTGGGCGAGGTGAATTTTTCCAGTACGTCAAGCAGCACGTCTTTGCTGGCCATGTGGCGCATCTGCGACTTGAGATTGAAGCGCCGGATGATGTCTTTGACGTTGTCGCTAAAGCCGTCGAGGTATTCCTCAACGTTGCTCAGGAGGATCTGCTGGTTGTTGGTGGCGGTCTTCTGCAGTTGGCTTAACGTCCACTTGCTGGTGTTGTAGAACACATAACCGGAAGCGGCACGCAGGGCGCTGTCGTCCAGTTCGGTCTGGCTCATTTCATGTTGCTGAAAGGCCAGCTCTTCCATTACCTTGACCTTGCTCGCCTCCAGCAGGGCATCGAGCCGGCGCAGCACCACCATGGGCAGGATGACGTCACGGTATTTTCCGCGCACATACACGTCGCGCAAGCAGTCGTCGGCAATCGACCAGATAAACGAAACCAGTTTGTTGTGGACCGCGTGGTTCAACAGCAGATACTCCAAATCAAAGCGCTGAATAGCAGCGCTGCTAGGGCGGCTGTGCCGCACCCATTTACAAGCTAAGGAGCGCATCTTAACCAATGCAGCTGTACTTTTGGCAGAGGTTAGGTAAGCGGATGGCGAACACTACTTCCGAACTCCAGCATTACGGTCGACGATGGTCGAACACTTTAAGAAGGCGCCATGATGCTTGCTGAACGAGTCTAGACTCCGCAGGTGGTGGCCTGCGGCGCGTATTTTATGAGGGGAGAGATAGCGCTTCACGCCAGAATCGTAACGGCACTTGATCGCATGGCTCACGCGTTTGCTGGATAACCTCTTCCAGGATGACGAACAGCCTCTGCGCCTGTGCCCGGTGGCCCAGCAAGCACAACGATTTCAGGATGCGCGTCATTCGCAGGTCGTTGTGGTTCTGCTTGAATGCCCAATTCTGACTTCGGCTATCCCAGTCGCCTGATTTCTCGATCAGCCCTGACGCTTGCTGGCGTAAACCATAGAAGCTCAGCATGCGACGCATAGCGCGCTCTAGCCCGCCTCTGACGCGCTCGTCGTTCGCTAGCTCGTCGAACTCAGCAAGGCTCGCCACTGGCGAGTGGCTGTTGAAAGCACTGGGCTCAGCCAGCGGAAACCACCATTGTATGAAGTCATGTGTGCTTTCCAGAGCTTCATCATCCCAGGCCAATGCCTGGGCTAATGTACGCTGGCGATGGTCCATGCCATCGTAACCCAGATAGTTGCGAATCAAATCTTTCGCACTCGCCATACATTGCCCTCGTTACGCTTTATTGGCCACCAGTTCCAGCGATTTACGGATGACATCAGGCGCTACTTCAGGTTGGTCTTGTATTGTCCGCTGGAAGACAACAATAGTGATCTTTTTGCGACGCTGCCTATCAGCACCGTAACGAGCGGCCTCCGTCAACGCCAACACCAATCCGGCAATCGCCAACGATGGATCGATTCCACCGTGCCCGGCGCCCAGCACGGGCATGACCACTTCGTTGATCCGCTTGTCAGCAAGCAGTTCGAACAGTTCCTGAATACCATCGAATACGTAGGACATCCTGGCGGCCAGCCCTTGCCCGGCGCGCTGCGTGGTGGTGGAAACCAAGGCTATTGCGGCCGCGTTTTTCGAGGGGTCTGAAACAAGGATAGCTCGGCCGGGACCATAGCTTTCGCTAAACTCATCCATCGTCTTTTGCTGTAGCGTACCGGCGCCAAAGCGCATCTGGCATTGCTGCCTGACAAGATACGAGAATTCCGGCGCCGTTTCGGCGCAATGTCGGTTGATATAAACGCCCAGCGCACTCCGGGTATCGCGGGTGCAATGGTCTTCGAAATACTCATTGCAAGGTAGCGCCACCACGGTTGTTATCGCGTCCACCGGATGATTTTCGATACGCCCAGTGACGATGCTGATCTCACTCTCTCCGACCCTGGTACAGAAGCCGCCGGGGCATTCCCAGACATTGGTGGTATTGCCCTTTTGCTGCACGATACCTTCGATGAAATCACACAACACGCGGTGCTGAATGGCCTGTGCATCCGCCGGCTTGGCGATGGAAAAATGATCTGACAACGGGACCTTTAGAGCATCGCCGAAATAGGTGGCCCCACTGACCGGGGGCACGACCTGTGCCAACCACAAAAAGCGCTTGAGCACCACGAACTGGTCTTCCACCAATTCCCGACCATAGATCACCAGCTTGCGGCTCATCAACACATTGCGAAAATCGCTATTCAGATCGTTGAGCCAGACATTGTTCTGACAAAACGCCAACGCCTGACCTTGAACATGCCCCATGAACTTTGCGATCGGCCCAAGCCAATTAGCATAGGACGAACCCAGTGAGGGAGAGGCGATCAGGAAAAGCCCAACTTCAGCACCACGCCCCACAAGGTCATCCAAGCGCTGCACGATATAGCGTCGGGCCACGATGCCCCCCATGCTATGAGCAACGAAGACAATTTTCCGCGCCCTGTTGACACCATCGAGGTGCAGGCTTTCCTTCAATGCATCGACAACATCGCCTAGGCTGTAGGACCCGCTGAAGAACTCCGTGCGATAGGTGAACTCATAAATGCCCACGCTCCCTATAGCCGCATGCTGGGAAAGCAGGTCCGGCCAGTAGGTTTTATTTTGATGACGCCAACACGTTTCACCGTCGGACAGCACCCCATGCAGAAACACTACGGCCATCGGCGATGCCGTATCGTCCATTGCTCTGATCCAGCGCCCTTTCATAGCGTTTCTCTCACGTCCATTTCCGTACATTCACGAATCATAAAAAGGCGCAGTTAACCAATGCCGGTAAGGCGACTCCAGCCTTCCCCCGAACATTCCAGGTACAGACGCTGTCGAGCGCGGTTTTCTCTGGATTGATCTGGATAACTTTGCAGCCCGCCCGGCTCGCCTCTTTTGGAAGCCGAGCGGCAGGGTGAACATTGCCCGAGGTGCCCACCACGATGAGCAGATCGGATGAACTGGTTGATTTAAATGCCCTATCTAGCATGCCCTCAGGCAACAGCTCGTTGAACCATACGACGCCTGGCCGGATCTTACCCGCGCATGTTTGACACTGGGGTGGCGACAAGCGCCCGTCCTCCGCAGGCACCTCAAACAGGCTATCCACCAACGAGAATGGGCTCGCGCACTCGAAGCACCGCGGATGGTGAAGACTGCCATGAAGATGCTGCACATCGGTGCTTCCGGCACGCTCATGCAGATCGTCGACGTTCTGGGTAAACAATATAAGTTGTGGGACACGGCGAGTAAGCTCGGAGATGGCCACATGAGCTGCATTAGGCCGCGCCGCAAGAACCTGCGCGCGCCGCCATTCATACCAGCCCCACACCAAGGCAGGATCGCGCTGGAACGCTTCGGGCGTGGCAAGCTTCTCGGCGTCGAAATTCGCCCAAAGGCCGGTCAATGCATCGCGGAACGTCGGGATACCGCTTTCAGCGGATACACCCGCTCCTGTCAACACGGTGATCTTTTGCGCACCTTGCAGTGTCGTGATCAATTCGGGATCAAAATCGGTGAAGTTCATGGCACCTTTCTGGCGGCCTACTCCACTGACCAGCACGTGGCGCTAACCGAATCAGTCCTTGGGATGAGCGGGGCTCGACCTGACAATCCTAAACCAGAACGCTTCTGGCTCCTAAAATTCAGGAGCGGAATTTTCCGTACAACCACGAAATAAAGCCCCTTAGGTTGTGTACGAAAGGTTCTGAAACTCAGGTTCGGCAAGGCGAAAAACGGTGAGGAAGCGGGCTGGACCCGCATTCGGGTTGACTGGTTGTCAGTGAGCATTCCGAGCGGTTCGCGTCCGACCGGGCCGCGATCGAGCCTGTTTTCAACGCAGCATGGGCGAGCTCGGATGCATTTCGTACAGAGCCTAGAGCTTACAGCTACGAGTTGGATCATTGGGCACATTCCCGCCCGCGACTGTTCAGCCCTGCGGTCGACCTGAAACGCCAGCCAACTGTGCCCATGAGGCTCAAGCAAGTATCGAAGCGGCGAAATGGAATAAAGCCAGCGATTGGGAGGGGATGACGCAACAGATCCGTGCTTTGAGCGCACGCCATCATTCCTGACATATCACGCATCCGAAGGCTCCGACCTCCGTACAGGCAGCAAAGAAAGACGACAGTAACCAATAGAGCTGGACGAAGTAGGGGCTGGCGGTGTGACCCGCTTTGATGTCCTCAAAAGCTTGCTCAACTGCGGCCTTGCTCAGGGATGAGGTCACGATGGCCACCCGTTTGAAGGTGTGAGGGGCATTCCTGCAAAACTCCACTGCAGTTCGAGAATCTGCGGTTGTGCCTCGGCATGTGCGATGAATGCCTGTTTTTACCCTGTTGTTGGTATAAAGCCGATTCCATCGCGCGAATTTCTTGGTCATGGCCGGCGCGGGCAAATTGAGATTGCCCAGGTTTTTGATAGCCTGGCTGACAGAAACGTGGAACGCGCTCGCGCCGAGAGTCAACTCCCCGTGCTTGGCATGGTAGAAGGTGATTCTTGGAGAGGCTGGATCCGTTCGGAAGCCAATGAAATCAGCCCATTCGTCACCAAGATCATCGCAGACCATAACATCGTCTTCGGGCGCGACCGTCGATAGTACTGCGCCGAACGTGGAGTCAAGATCGAACGTATGATGGACCGCGGTAAAGGCACCTTTCTCGTCCGTGACAGTAGCCAGCTCTGCATTGCCGAAGAGGTAGCCCAGGAACTGATTGCCACCGTTCACCAAGGAGTCGTCCTGGTAAAGGTTGCCGTCCAGATAGGCAAAGCGAGGCTGGTCGAACAGGACAATGTACGTGTCTTCTTTGTCGATGAACTGCTTAAGCAGAACGCGACCTTCGTCCGCTCCTAGAGCGAACTGTGTGTCCTCGACATAGACATCGGCGAGCAGAGGTAGCGTGAGGCGTTTCAAGGCGATTCGCGTTTTGTTGATCGCGAGTTCGCCCACTTCGACGCCTGTTGCAAGCTGGGACACGAGCAGTTTGCCGGCGGCGTTTTTGGCAACTCCCAAGATGTCTGTCAGCTCTGCGAGTATCGGATCGACTTCTACCTTTGGCAGCTCTCGATAGCCACCTCCGTCCCGCTTGACCAAACGAATAACTTTGTCGTCAAAGATGGCCTGTCCGAGGATGGCGGTATCAACCGCAAATTGGGTAGGGCTAGCCGTCAGATCCGATAGCTCCAGCGGTCGGGCGAAAGCTGCCAGAAAAGGGGAGGACGATGGCCTTCCAGGTCGAGGGTGCAGGCGGTCAATGATACTGCAGGCATAGTCCACCAGTTCCAGGTAGCCAGCACGATCCGCTCGAAGTGAAATCCGGCCGGTTCGCGGTGTTGTTGAGAAGTGCTCGTCCGCCTCTGTGAAGCTGTAACCCAGCGGGGCAAATCGAGCCGAGGAGGCCATGCCCACGTTGTTCTGGAGGTTCTCGCCCTCAAGTGTCTTGCTGCGCAATGCAAAGCGGGACAACGTCATATGGCGCAGCCGAACCCGGGCAAATACTGAATCCTTGCTAGTGAGTCCACGGTCAACATCTTGGGAGCTGATGCGCTGCAGGTGCCGCTTGGTGAAATCTGCGGGGACGTCGATCTGGGATTTGAAAATGGCGACGTAATCACGGTGCTCGACGATCAGCAAATATCCGGTTACTCGGTCGATCACGTCGTCAGCGTCAGGTAGGAAAGCTGGTGTCTTGTCGAATTGAAAGCATAGAGCAGACCAGATTGATGCCCCGTGGGCCTGCCGTATGAAAGAGAATAGGTTGTTCGAGGGAGATGTGTGAGCACATCTGATCGCCCGGAACAACGCCGTGATTGCGCCCATTGTGATCGGAGCTTTTCGGCGATAGAAGTAGCAGGATTTGCTGGCTTGAAGCTCATCGATCATGTCCGTTTCCCTACGGCAAGGGGTAAAACGTGGAGTCCATCAACTCGATGAGGGTAGCCCAATGCCACTAAGACTGTATAGATGGATACGCTTTAACAGAGCATGGCTGCTTGCGAGCAATCATAGGCTGACATGAAGGACTGCTAATGGCGGATTACTTCCTGTAATGACTGACCGGTTTGGATCGTCTGTAGTCGGTCGTGACTATCAAAATCAGATCCTCTCTCTGGGGGGCAAAGTCCATGATTTTTCTAATCGACGAACGATCAGCCGCACGGTCAGCAAATAGTAATACCGCGTCGCGTCGCTGCGTCGATCTAGGCGATGTTCAAGGAACCAAGCCACATGCTTTCTCTGCCAAGCCCAAGGCGTTTTTCGCTGCCAGCGCTCTGCAATTTCAGTCTGGATGATTTTCGCCTGTCGCACATGGCGTTGCCGGGTTGCGTGCGAGCCGGTCAGCACGCCAGCCAAAAACAGCTCCATATCGAATGGCTTACTCATGACCACCCTCCAATGTACGCGGCGACCACGTCGATCCGCCCGTGCCCCAGCTCATAGCTGATTTGCCTCCAGGCCTCACGATCAAGTTGCCTATCTACCCGGCAACATTGGCCGCCGTTGATAGGCGCCCGGTGTTGAGTAATTTGCTCATAGCGCTCACACGCGTACGCCGCTCGTAGCTCATGGAAGCCTTTGAGGTTGTGCGCATGCAGAATGGCCCGCGCAGGGCGGATGATTTTTTGCACAAGATTCAGGTAGCTTTCGTGTGGCGCAATCAGGTTGCGGCTACCCACAGGCGACACCTGCCGTGCAAACCTAAGCGCACCACGAGTATGGTCATCCACCGTAATCCAACGGGGTGCCGAGGCGCCGGCGCGACCACCTTTAGTGCCATCCTGAATGTTAATCCTGCCTAGGTCGTTAGCCTCACGGTTTAGCCGCAGCAAGTCAGCCAGGATGGCCTCACGCAATCGTATGCCGGTGGCTCGCGCTAAGAGAACGATCGCAGCGGCCCGTAGCAGATGTTGGCTGCACAGTGCATCGACGATCTGCTTAACCTGTTCGCGGTCTTGACCCTGCGGCACTGAATGTCGAACGCTGGTACGCTGCATTCCCAACGCCTTGCTCGGACTTGGCAACTTCACGTACTGATCACCGCGAAGCGCCGCCATGGTCCTGTTAACGCTGGATAGCCGGTTTTGTGCGGTGCTGACGGCGAGGTCACCGCGCCGAACCTGGTCGCGCAGGTACGTCGCATAGTCGGCTAACATCTTCCGATCAATCAGCCGCGAGTCATTGATGCCGGGCCCCTGTTCGGAGCGGCACCATTTCACGAATGCCAACCACCGATCACAGTGCGCTTTGACCGTCCCGTAATGACCACCGCCGAACATATCCTTTAGCGCCTGCGGCCCTGCATAGCTCAATTGTCTGCCGTAGCCGAAATTACGACCATCGCGTCTACCCACCAATGCCATGTCGGTCACCTCATCTCCCGTGCTCCAATCCTCGCCCCACGTCATCCCGCCAAGAATGTTGAGTGTTATCAGGGATCAAGGCCCCTGCGACCTGTGAGGGTGTCCACTGACGCAGGACTGGCGGCTCCTTACGGCCGGGAGCGAGGGCATCTCATGATCTGGCCTCCTGAGCACCGATACCGGTGGGCGGGTGGAGGCTGCACTGGCTGACGAGACCAGCGCCGCGAGATCCTGAGCCGGGTGAAAGCAGCACTGCGATGACCGGGGCATGCCTGACTGTCAGTCAGGTGCAGTTCATTCCCTGGTCTGCGGCACCATCATTTGCAGCGCTGTTGCTGGTGACATCGGCGTTTGTCACGCCGATTGTCACGAGGGGAATTGCCGTAAAGCCATGTGCGATAAGGGCTGCGGCAGTGTTAGGAGCGCCCGTCTCTTTCCAGGAGAAAGAGACGGGCGCAGGTTGGCGCAAGATTTGGCCAAGCGGATAGGTTGCTGCAGGGCAGCGAAGTAGGAAGTGTCGTCTGG
>JBKJWG010000061.1:0-4412 GCA_046716985.1 Anaerolineales bacterium
ATGAATATTGCGCGCGCTTCGAAAGTGAAGCACCAGCGCGATGAAAGGATATTGGATGCGACTGCTCGTGGCCGCGGGGGCGAGCGGCGGTGGAGTTTATCCCGCGCTCGCCGTGCTTCAAGAGTTGGCCGATGAGGGCCTCGACCTGCTGTGGGTCGGCGGTGAAGGCGGCATGGAGGCCGAGTTGGTAGCTCGCGCCGGCCTGCAGCTCACCACGCTGCCTGCCGCCGGATTGCACGGCGTCGGCTTGTTTGCCTTACCGCGCCATCTGTTGCAATTGGCGCGCGGCTACTTCGCCGCCCGCCGCGTGCTGCGTCAGTTCAAGCCCGATGCGCTCTTCTTCACCGGTGGCTTCGTGGCCGCGCCGGTGGCGCTGGCCGGCAGCCGTATTCCCACGTTGGCCTTCGTGCCCGATATCAAGCCCGGCTTCACGCTGCGTTTCATTGCCCGCTTTGCGGATGTGATCGCCGCGGTGGCCGAGGAATCGAAACAATATTTCCGCAAACCCGAGCGCGTGAAAGTAACTGGCTATCCGGTGCGGACTGAGATCCGCCGTTGGGAACGTGCGAAAGCGCGCGAGCATTTCGGTTTGGTGGACCATCTGCCCACGTTGTTGGTTTTCGGTGGCAGCAAGGGTGCGCGCACGATCAACGAGTCAATAATTCGAGCTTTACCTGGATTATTGACAGATATGCAAATTATTCATGTAAGTGGCGAAGCTAATTGGTCAGATGTTAAAGCTGCTTATGCCATGCTGCCGAAGGAGTTGGCAGCTAACTATCGCCCCTCCCCGTATCTGCACGATGATATGGGCGCGGCCTTCGCCGCCGCCGACCTGGCGCTGTGCCGCGCCGGCGCCTCCACACTGGGCGAGTTGCCACTCTTCGGCTTGCCGGCGGTCCTGGTTCCCATTCCGCTGAAGGGTCACCTGCAGGGCGAGAACGCCGCTTATTTGCAAGGCCGCGGCGCGGCCGTCATTCTGCCAGACGAAAAAATGTCAGCCGAGTTGATCAATACATTGCGCGGCTTGCTCGGCGATAAGGCTCGCTTGAACGTCATGCGCGCAGCTATGGCCGCGCTGGCCGCGCCCGACGCGGCCAAGCAGATCGCTGCGCTGCTGCGCAGCCTCGGCCAGCCCGCCCAGGAGGGCAAACCGGCATGATCGCACTTAGCACACTCTTCTGGATCTTCGTGATCATTTTCGCCCTGGTGGGCGCCATGCGCGGCTGGTCCAAGGAAATGTTGGTGACCTTCAGCTTGGTGCTCGCTATCTTCGTCATCACTGTGATGTTGCAATTCGTGCCGTTCATGGACGCCTACATGGGTGAGGGCGGCGAAAGCCGCCAATTCACTGTGCGTGCCGTCATCCTCGTTCTCTTCACCTTCTTCGGTTATCAGAGCCCGCGCTTGCAGCGCATCTCGGATGTGCTGACCAAAGACCGCTTCCGCGATTCGGCGCTAGGTTTCATTGTCGGCGCGCTTAATGGCTATTTTCTGATGGGCTCGCTGTTGTATTACTTGCACGAATTCAATTATCCATTCTCATTTGTCACCGCCCCGGCTAATGACCTGACTGCCTTCTTGGTCTACATGCCGCCGGCCTGGTTGGGTGTGCCCGCTATCTATTTTGCTGTTGCAGTGGCCTTCACCTTTGTGGTGATCGTGCTCATATGAGCGAGACCACGCATTTCATTGGCATCGGCGGCACTGGGCTCTCCGCCATCGCCCGTGTGCTTGCCGAGCGCGGCCAGTTAGTGACCGGCTCGGACCGCGAAGATTCGCCGCTAGCGGCTGGCCTGCGCCAGGCTGGAGTCAAAGTGACGATCGGCCATTCCGCAGGGAATATCAACGGCGCTACCCAAGTGGTGCGCTCGTCCGCGGTGAGCGACGATAACGTGGAAGTGCAAGCGGCACTGGCCAAGGGCATCCCGGTTTACAAGCGCGTGGATTTCCTCGACAAACTGCTGGCTAACCAGCAGGTCATCGCCGTGGCGGGCTCACACGGCAAGACCACCACAACCGCTATGTTGGCTTGGATGCTGACCGCGCTCAACCAGCAGCCCGGTTACATCATCGGCAGCGTCGCCGAAAATCTGGGCGCTAATGCCGCCGCCGGGGCGGGGCGCCTATTCGTGATCGAAGCCGACGAATATGACAACATGTTCCTTGGACTCAGCCCAATGATCGAGTTGGTGACCAATGTCGAACACGATCACCCTGACTTATTCCCGACCCCCGCCGACTTCGAAGCGGCGTTCCGCCACTTCGCCGATCGCCTGCAGCCAGGCGGCACTTTGATCGTCTGCGCCGATGACCTAGGCGCAGCGAAGCTAGCTGCCTATGCAAAGCAGCAGGGCAAGGAAGTCTTCACTTATGCGCATAGCCACAAGGATGCCGATTATCAAATAACCAATCTGAATCCAGAAAGCGGAAAAGGCTTTTCCTTCACCGCGATGCGCGGCCCGCAAGAACTCGCGCACGTGACCCTGCAGGTCCCTGGCGTACACAATGCGCTCAACGCGCTTGGCGCGCTGGCTGTTGCCGACAAGCTTGGTCTCAACCTCAGCGAAGCGGCCATGGCGTTGGGCGATTTCCGCGGCACTGCACGCCGCTTCGAGATGCGCGGCGAGGCTAGCGGTGTACTAATCGTTGACGACTACGCCCATCACCCGACTGAAATTCGCAGCACGCTGGCAGCCGCAAGGGCGCGCTATCCCGGACGCCGCATCTGGGCGCTGTGGCAGCCGCATACCTATAGCCGCACGGTCACCTTGCAAAACGATTTTGCCGCCGCGTTCAAAGACGCCGATCGCGTGCTAGTGACCGGGGTATACGCTGCCCGCGAACAGCGCCCAGCTGGCTTCGATATGGACGCTGTTGTAAAAACCATTCAGCATCCCAATGCGCGCTACGTCCCCGATTTCGCTACGGCCAAAGGATTGCTATTGGCTGAGTTGGGGCAGGGCGAGGTGCTCATCATTATGTCTGCCGGCGACGCTATTACTTTGAGCGCCGATGTATTTGCAGCACTGAAGCGAAAGGAGCAAAACCATGCTTGATCCGAAAAACAAAACAGAGCTGAAACCCTTTGTGGTGGCTTACCAGGAGACGGGCACCCAAGCCAACAAAGTGAACAACTCGAAAGCGCGTAGAGCCAAAGCTCACTTGGGCAAAGAAGACGCCACACGCGCCGTTCTCAACCGCATCGTGGCTCGCGTAAAAAGGATCTGATGCTCGTGGCAACCCGCGCCCTGCCGCTCGACGCGCTGCGCTCGGCCTTCGGCCAACGTCTGCGCGAGGGGCAGCCCATCGCCCGCTACACCTCCGCTCGCATCGGCGGCCCCGCCGCCGCCCTGGTCGAGGCGCACTCAGTCGGCGAGCTGACCGAAGCGGCCCAAACGCTGTGGAAGATGGGCCTGCCTTTCATCGTCCTTGGCGGCGGCTCGAACATGCTAATTAGCGATGCGGGCGTGCGCGAAGTTGTGCTGCTCAACGAAGCCAGCCTGGTGCGCTTCGACGAGACCAGCCAGCATCCCAGCGTGTGGGCCGAATCTGGCGCCAGCCTGGGTGTCATCGCCCGCCAGGCCGCCGCCAAAGGCCTGGGTGGCTTGGAGTGGGCGGCTGGCATCCCTGGCACCCTGGGCGGCGCCGTCACCGGCAACGCCGGGGCGCACGGCGGCGACGTGGCCGGCGTGCTTAACTTGGCAACAATCTTGCATCAAGAGAAGGGCAAACAGGACTGGAGCGCGCTCGATTTTGCCTTCGCCTACCGCGAAAGCTGGATCAAGCGCCACCCTGGGCAGGCGGTCGTGCTCAGTGCCCAATTGGCGCTGATGCGCAAGCCGGAAGACGAGATCCGCGCCCAAATGGAAACCTTCCTGGCTTACCGGCGCCTCACTCAGCCGCCGGGAGCAAGCATGGGTTCGATGTTCAAGAATCCGAAAGGTGAAAGCGCCGGACGCTTGATCGAAGCCGCCGGCTTGAAAGGAAAACGGATCGGCAATGCGCAGATCAGTCCGCTGCACGGAAATTTTTTCCTCAACCTCGGGGACGCGCGTGCCGTGGATGTTTATGCACTTATCGAAGAGGCCCGCCGGGCAGTTTTCAAACAAGCCGGCATCGAATTGGAGTTGGAGGTCCAGTTAGTTGGCGAGTGGGATCTTGCCAACTGAGCGGATAGCGAATGGCGAAGAAATTGCGCGTGGCGGTCATCTTCGGCGGGCGTTCGGGCGAGCACGATGTCTCGCTCATGTCGGCCAAGTTCGTGCTCAGTTCTTTGAGCGCGAACAAATACGAGGTGACGCAGATCGGCATCACTCGCGCCGGCGCCTGGCTGACAGGCAACGACCTGCTCAGCGCGTTGACCGCCGAGGATTTTGGCAGCCTGCAACCGGCTGCGCTTTTGCCTGACC
>JBKJWG010000062.1:0-3998 GCA_046716985.1 Anaerolineales bacterium
CGCAATGACTTGCTCGCTCTGCTGCCCATCGAGCTGGACGCGCAATTCTTTTGCCAATGCCGCGAACGGGGCCGGATCAGCCTTCATCTCGGCGCGCACCAAACGCAAGCCGAATACTTCGCTCAACTCGCGCAGCACAGTTTGTGCTTTCTTCAGTTGCTCGTCGCTAGCGCCTGCATCGCGGGCCTGGTTGATCGAGCGCACAAATTCAAAGAGTTCGGCCATCGCAGCTGAGGTGTTCAAATCATCATCCATGGCATCCATGAAGCGCGTTTTAGTTTCGTTGGCCTGCTTGTCGAGCGCACCGATCTCTTTATTGGGCGCGCCCTTCGCGCCCGGTAGTGCAGGCCGCAGGCTGCTGCGCAAACGTTCCAGCCCACGCGTGGCCCCTTCAACAATTTCGTCGCCATAAGTTAGCGGGCGGCGGTAGTTGCCATTAAGCACCATCATGCGCAAAACATCCGCTTCGTGATCAGCAAGAAACTCTTTGATCGTTATCAGGTTGCCGATCGACTTGGACATCTTCTCGCCCGAAAGCTGCAGCATGCCATTGTGCATCCAGTAGCGCGCGAATTCTTTGCCGCTCAGGCTTTCACTTTGCGCGATCTCGTTCTCGTGATGCGGGAAGATGAGGTCGTTACCGCCGCCATGGATATCGATTTGCTGGCCGAGATGATGAAAGACCATCGCAGAGCACTCGATATGCCATCCAGGGCGGCCAGGCCCCCACGGACTTACCCAGGAAGGCTCGCCGGGTTTGGCTGCCTTCCACAGCGCGAAATCCATTGGATGCTCTTTGCGCTCATCGACATTGACGCGGGCACCGGCGTTCATTTCATCCAGGCGGCGATGAGAGAGCTTGCCATAATCGGTTTTCTTTTCCACGCGATAATAAACATCACCCTCGGCCACGTAGGCGTAACCTGCTTCAATAAGACGGGCAACCATATCAATGATGGCAGGGATTTCGGCGGTGGCGCGCGGAAAAACGGTGGCCGGCAACACGTTCAAGTCTTTCAGGTGCTGGTCATATTCCTGGATGTAACGCTCGGCCAACTTAAGCGGGTCCTCGCCCTCGCTGTTGGCGCGCTGGATGATCTTGTCATCCACGTCGGTGTAGTTCATGGCGTGGCGCACAACGTAGCCGCGATAGATGAGATAGCGGCGCACGATATCGAACACCAGGCTCGACATGGCGTGGCCAATGTGTGCGCTGGCGTAAACGGTCGGCCCGCACACGTACATGCTGACCTTGCCGGCCACCAACGGTTCGAACGGCTCCGTTTGGCGCGCCATAGTGTTGTAGATGCGCAACGTCATTTTTGATAAGACTAGCTAGATTTGTGGGCGCGGCCGTTCTTGGGTGGATGTTCAGGTTTGGCGAAAACCATGCGCCCGGCCGCGGTTTGCAATACCTTGGTCACTGAGGTTTGCACCTCATTGCCCAGGTGTTCGCTGCCATCCTGCACGACTACCATGGTGCCATCTTCTAAGTAGCCCACGCCCTGGCGCGGCTCACGGCCAGCCTGGATCACGCGCACGGTAAGTTCCTCGCCCGGCAGGAAGACGGCTTTCACCGCGTTGGCCAGATCGTTGATGTTAAGGATGGTTACACCCTGTAACTCGGCCACGCGGTTCAAGTTGAAATCATTGGTCAGGATGGGCGCATGCATCTGGCGGGCGAGAATGACCAGTTTGTCATCCACATTGCGCGTGCCTTCCACATCAATGTCGCTGATGCGCACCGGCAGCTTGGGGTCTTTTTGCAAATTAGCGAGAACTTCCAACCCGCGGCGGCCGCGCTGGCGGCGCAATTTGTCGCCCGAATCAGCGATGTGCTGCAGCTCGTTCAACACGAAGCGGGGAATGAGCAAGGCGCCCGGCAGGAAGCCGGTGCGGGCAATATCTGTGATGCGGCCGTCGATGATGACGCTGGTATCCATGAGGATATTGCGTCCGTTTTCGTCGTTGCCGGCTGCGGCGCGTGATTCGCCGCCGCGCCCCGGCAGGAAATTAAAGAATGCCAAGATGTCGTTTTGCCGGCTGATGAAGAGTACGATCCCAAAATAACTGATCAAGATAGCCATGGCAATGGGCAGGATCTGGCTGAAAGGGGGCGGCAAGAGGGAAAGCGGGAAAGCCAGCAAGCCGGAAATGACTAAGCTAAGAATAAGGCCGACCAGAGCAGCCAGCAGAGTTCGCGAGGAAACTTGTGAGAGAATGCGCCGGGCGGCGCGCACCGGGCGAATCGTGATCCATGGGGTAAGCACGAGGCCGACCAACACACCTACCAGGCCAAATATCTGCGCAAACCATTGTGGATCTTCACCCGAGAGATGAGCCAATTGCACACCTAAATAAACGCCCCCCGCCCCAAATAAGACCATCCCGACAAGCCGCGAGATAAATTCGATGCTCATAGAAGCTCCTTTTAGCCCCACCCTTAAAACAAAAGCGCAGAGGTTTCTGCGCTCTTGCCGCTTCCCTTTAGCAAAAACAGGACAGTCTTGCCGGATTCAAGTCCTCTGGCTCAATGCTATGCCAAACGTGAAACAATGATTGCATGCGCCAGCCAAGGGTAGGGCCCGAGGCAAATAAATGCGGTTAAGCAAATAAACGAAAAACCTGCGATTATCGTAACATGCCAATCGGGCATCGTCAAACAAAAAAGGCTCGCGGGTCCGTTCTAGAGGGAATATTTACAATTCTCTGAGGGAATTCTGGTAGCATACAAAGCGATTCATTTCCAAACTATGCAATCTTCCGCTAACGTCGTTAATGTCAACGAAGCCGATTTCCAGTACGAAGTGTTGGCGCATTCCAGCCAGCAACCGGTCGTAGTAGATTTTTGGGCCGAGTGGTGCGTGCCCTGTCGCACCTTGGATCCTATCCTGGAGAAGTTGGCCGAAGACTCTGCTGGCGCGTTCCGCCTGGCCAAAGTGGACGTGGACGCCAACCCCAAGCTATCGATGGAATATGGTGTGCAGGGTATCCCCGCCGTAAAAGCATTTCGCAACGGGCAGGTGATCGCCGAATTTAACGGCTTGCGCCCGGAGCCTCAAATCCGCGAATTTTTGAAGGCGCTGGGACCCACCACATATGATCTGATCGTAGGCAAGGCTAACAGTCTGATGGCAAAAGGTGCTTGGCAGGAAGCTGAAACCGCCTTCCGCGAGGTCTTGGATTCGAGCCCAGACCAGCCCAGTGCGTTGCTAGGTTTGGCCAAATGCTTGCTAGTGCAGGGGGAAGCTTCCGGGGCATTGCCCGTTTTGCGCAACTTCCCGGTCAGCAAGGAATATACACAAGCCGAACAATTGATCCCGCTTGCCCAAGCCATGGCTGACTCAGAAAATGAAATGCCGTCTGCCAAAGACGAACTCGCGCCGCTTTATGCCAACACGCTGCGCTTGGTCGGCCGCGGTCAAGTCCCGGCCGCGTTGGATGGCTTACTCGAGCTGCTGCGCGAAGAGAAACGTTACCGCGCCGGCGAAGCCCGCAAGATCGGCATTGCCATGCTCAACTTGTTAGGGGAGGAAAATCCGCTCACGCGCGAATATCGGGCGGAATTTGCATCATTGCTCTTCTGAGTTCAAGACGGGATCTCCATGGCTGAAGCCACCGCAGAACGCGACCCAATAACTCCCCTGATCGGGCGCTACTTTAGTATTGAAAAAATCGTGCCGGGTGGCGGTCAATACCCTTACGTTATGCGCTACGAAGGTCGCTTGCGCGTCGATTCTGAACGCGCCTATCGCGAGCTCAGCAACGAGCTCAAATCGCAACGGCTGACTGTTATGTTTCTAGAGGACGGCGAAAACCAGATCATTCAGATCGTGCCAGGTTTGCCCAAATCGCGACCTTCGAACCCGTGGATCAATTTGATCTTTTTTATTTTGACGCTGTTCAGCGTACTGATGGCCGGCACCTTGTATACCTATGAAGGTGCTGAGCCGGCAGGCACACTCGGATTGCTGCGTTTGATCTGGGACAACCTAGCC
>JBKJWG010000063.1:0-5250 GCA_046716985.1 Anaerolineales bacterium
TCCTTTATGTCACCCGTGTCCAAAAGGAGCGATTTAACAGTGAGGCTGAATATGATGAAGTGAAGAATCTGTACGTTATCACTGCAGAAACTATGAAAAAGGCCAAACAAAAAATGATCGTCATGCATCCCCTACCTAGGGTGGGCGAAATAGCGCTGGAAGTCGATGAAGACCCGCGTGCGGCTTATTTTAGGCAAATGGAATATGGTTTGTATACTCGTATGGCCCTTCTAGCTATGGTTTTGGGCAAAGCCTAATGACTGTCTCGTTTTTTGAACGGCTCGAAGCGCGCTGCCGGGCGATCGACTCGTTGCTCTGCGTCGGCCTAGACCCACACCCGGATGATCTGCCCGAGCGCAGCGCGGCGGCCGCGCGCGATTTCTGCTTTCGCCTTATCGACGCCACTAAATCGGTAGCAGCGGCCTACAAACCCAACAGCGCTTTTTTTGAGGTCTATGGTGCAGAGGGGATGCAAGCACTTAAGGATGTCATAGGGCACACGGACAGCGAGATTCCTGCTCTGCTCGACGCGAAGCGCGGCGACATCGGCTCGACGTCTGAGGCATATGCGGAGGCGGCTTTCCGCACGCTTGGCGCAGACGCGCTCACAGTTAGCCCATATCTAGGTAAAGACGCAGTAGAGCCGTTCATGGCGGATTCGGCTCATGGAATTTTTCTGCTGTGCAAAACATCCAACCCAGGCGCGGGCGACCTGCAAGACTTGGTGGCTGGCGGCCAAACGATTTACGCTCATGTGGCACGCTTGGCACAAGAATGGAATACGCGCGGCAACGTGGGACTGGTGGTTGGCGCCACCTACCCTGAGGTGCTGGCTGAATTGCGCGCATCGGTCCCTGATCTATGGTTCTTGGCGCCGGGCGCAGGTACGCAAGGCGGTGACCTGGATGCGGCGCTGCAAGCCGGCTTGCGCAGGGATGGTTTGGGCGTACTGCTGACTGTATCGCGGGGCATCAGCCGCGCACAGGATCCGGCGCAGGCAGCTCAGCAATTGAGGGACGACATCAATAAAGCGCGGGCGGCGAAAACAAAAGCGAGCAAATCACCCTTTGCCAATAAACAGCTCGCCGACGATCTTTTGCGTCTAGGGTGCGTGCAATTCGGAGAGTTCACGCTGAAGTCCGGCAAGGCCTCGCCGATCTATTTAGACCTGCGCCGCCTAGTGGGCGATCCCGCGGCCCTGGGAAGAGCGGCTGGGGCATACGTAAAACTGATGCGCGATTTGAAATTCGACCGCGTGGCGGGGCTACCCTACGCAGCCTTGCCAATCGCAACAGCCATTTGCTTGCAGGCAGGCTGGCCGCTGATCTATCCACGCAAAGAAGCCAAGGAATACGGCACCAAAGCCGCTGTTGAAGGACCGCATGAGGCTGGCGAAATTGCGATCGTGATCGACGATCTGATCACTACCGGCAGCAGCAAATTAGAAGGAATTGAAAAGCTGGAAGCTGCGGGGCTTAAAGTAACTGATATTGTCGTGCTCATCGACCGCCGCTCTAAGAGCGAGGGAACCTTTGGAGACAAACAAATCAAATTACATTCGGTTTTTCAGGTGACCGATCTATTGACTTATTGGCAGCAAAGTGGCGCGATTAGCGCTAAACAAACCCAAGCCGCTTTGGATTTCCTGCAAAGCAACTAATGTATTCACGCCTACGGCCATGGCTGTTTCGCGTCGAGTCTGAGCGCGCTCACGCGGCCACTTTACGCGCGTTGCAAGTCGTCGGCGCTGTGCCGCCGCTAGCAGCTATTCTGCGGCGCACCTATTCAGTCTCTAACGCTAAACCGATAAATCTCTTTGGCATCGAATTTCCAAATCGGCTGGGCCTCGCGGCGGGCTACGACAAAGATGCTTTGGCCTGGCGCGGTCTAGCCTCACTTGGCTTTGGCCATATTGAGATCGGCACGGTGACGCCGCGGCCGCAGCCGGGCAACCCGCGGCCACGCGTCTTCCGCTTGGTCCAGGATCAAGCATTGATTAACAGGCTTGGGTTTCCAAGCCGCGGGGCCGATTTCGTCGCTAGGCGCTTGCGCGGCTCCATGCCCAACGGCTTGGTGCTGGGCGTGAATTTGGGCATCAATAAAGACACCCCGCTCGAGCGGGCGGCAGAAGATTACGCTGGCTTAATGGAAATTTTTTCGCCCTTGGCCGATTACTTGGTCATCAATATCAGCTCGCCGAATACGCCGGGCTTGCGTCAACTCGAGAAGCGAACCTATTTGGAGGGTTTGCTTGGCGCGCTTACGCAACGTAGATCGAAGCCCCTACTGGTGAAACTCTCGCCTGACCTAAACGATCAGCAACTAGAAGAGGCAGTCGGAATCCTTGTCGATAAGAAAATAGACGGAGTCATCGCCACTAATACAACCGTCGAACGTCCCGAATTACGCTCCCGGTTTGCCAGCGAAACTGGCGGGCTTAGCGGCGCCCCGCTTGTGGAGCGCTCGCGCCAAGTGGCGGCAAGAATTCACAAGTTTACAAATGGACGCCTGCCCATTATTGCTGTGGGCGGGATTATGAGCGGCGCGGACGCTTTGGCCGCGCTGGATGCGGGCGCCAGCCTTGTCCAGATCTTCACTGGACTGATCTATCACGGCCCCGGCTTCGCCAAACAAATTCTAGAAACAATAGCCGATACAAAATCTAAATAGAATATTTGACCTATAATGTTGGCATGGCAAAGAAAAAGGCTGCCGGCTTGTTAGCCGGTGTGCGCGTGCTCGATTTGACCCGAGTGTTGGCCGGCCCCTATTGCACTATGATGCTGGCCGACATGGGCGCAGACGTGATCAAGGTCGAGGAGCCTGGCAAGGGCGACGACACCCGCCAATGGGGCCCGCCGTTTACCAAAAGCGGGATGTCGGCTTACTTCATTTCTGCCAATCGCAACAAGCGCAGCCTCACGCTAAACATCAAAAACAAGGCCGGCCAAAAGGTTCTGAAGGACCTAATCAAGCAAGCCGATGTCCTGGTCGAAAACTTCAAGCCAGGCACCTTAGAACGGCTTGGGTTGGGCTACAAAGAGCTTAAAAAGCTGCGCAAGAACCTGATCTATTGCACGATCAGTGGCTACGGCTACAGCGGCCCAGACAAAGACAAACCGGGCTACGACTTCATCGCCCAAGCGCGCGGCGGGTTGATGAGCGTCACGGGTCCGGCGGATGGGGAGCCCATGCGCGTTGGGTTAGCGATCGCAGACCTGCTGGCGGGCATGTATGCATGCAACGCAATCACAGCCGCCCTTTTCGCACGCGAGCGCCAGAAAACAGGACAAAGAATCGATATTTCGCTGTTCGACGCGCAAGTCGGAACGCTTTCTTACGTGGCTAGCAATTACTTGATCTCGGGCAAACCGCCCCGCCGGTATGGCAACGCACATCCCAACATTGTTCCGTACCAGTCTTTCAAGGCGGCGGACGGCTATTTTGCTTTTGCGGCTGGGAACGACTTGCAATGGGGCAAGTTCTGCAAGGCCGCCGGGCATCCAGAGCTAGTTACAAACGAACGGTTTGCCACGAATCCCAGACGTGTCGAGAATAGAGATGAGCTCATTCCACAATTAGATAACCTGTTTTCGACCAAGCGCGTTGACGAGTGGTTGAAAATCTGTGAGGAAGCTGGCGTCCCGGCCGGGCCAATCAACACAGTTGACCAAGTTTTCTCTGATGCGCAGGTGCTTGGGCGCGAAATGATTATTGAAGGAAAGCTCGCTGATGGAGAACCGATCCGTATGCTGGCATCACCGCTGAAGGTGCCCACCAATCCGGTCAAGTTGCGCTATCCACCGCCCGCCCTCGGGGAACATACAATTGAGGTTCTGAAGAAAGATTTAGGTTACAGCAAGAAAGCCATTGCTGATTTGAAGAATGAAAACGCAATTTGACAAGTAATTAGTGGCTATACGCAACTGGTTGATTTATGTCTAATAGCGCTCCGCAAATACGCAAAATCATACACTTAGACTTGGACGCATTTTTCTGCGCGGTCGAAGAGCTGCGCGATCCTGCATTGCGCAACCAGCCTTTCGCGGTCGGCGGCAACCCGGAACAGCGCGGCGTGGTGGCCTCCTGCTCGTACGCGGCGCGCAAATACGGCATCCATTCCGCCATGCCGATGGCGCGCGCGCTTCGGCTTTGCCCGCAACTCAAGATCGTACACCATCACTTCCGAGATTATGTTCAGCTCTCCGACCAGGTAATGCAGTTGATGAGCAATTATTCGTCACTCGTGCAACCCATCTCGATCGACGAGGCTTTTCTCGACCTAACCCACCAGCCCGAAGAGGGCCTGTTTTACGCGAAAATACTGCAGGAACAAATTCGCAACCATTTGCATTTGCCCGCGTCTTTGGGAGTTGCGTCGAACAAGCTGGTGGCGAAGGTGGCTACCAACGTTGGCAAGGCCGCCAGCCATACCGATGGCTATCCATACGCGATCCAGGTTGTGCCGCCGGGCGAAGAGGCTGCCTTTTTGGCACCCCTGCCCGCCGACGCGCTATGGGGTGTGGGCGCCAAAACTGCTGAGAAGCTGGCCCAACTTGGCATCCACACAGTCGGCGATATCGCAGCCTACCCACTCAACGAACTGGAGCGATTGTTCGGACAGACCGGCAGCGATCTGCATTGGCGCGCGCACGGCATCGATGGCAGCCCCGTGCACGTCTCCTACGAAACCAAATCGGTAAGCCATGAGGAGACCTTTGCGCGCGATACGCATGATGAAAAGGTGTTGCGGGCTACGCTGCGCGAGCAAAGCCTGTCGATCAGCCGGCAGCTGCGCAAACTAGAACTATATGGCAACACCGTTAAATTGAAATTGCGCTGGCCCGATTTCACCACCATCACGCGTCAAGTGACGCTGCCGGATCCGACGGACGATGCCAAGAAAATTGAGGCCGCGGCTCTGGAGCTGCTTCGGGCACATTTGAAGCCGGGACGCAAGATACGACTGCTGGGTGTGGGCGTTAGCAACCTGGGGCCACGCGGCCACCAATTGAGTTTGTGGGATTGGAATCCGAAAGAATTCGACAAACAGCAACGGCTCGAGAACGCTCTGAAAACTTTGCAACAGCGCTATGGCGACGCCAGCGTGCGACGCGGCAGCGCGCTGAAGGCGGAAAACTAGATGCCGCGCAGCGCGCATATCGGCACGCTCACTGAGCATAGCCTGCACGCCGCCATCAAGGTTTGGTTGGCGCGGCGCGGCGACCGCGCCGAGCAACAAGTAGATGG
>JBKJWG010000064.1:0-2676 GCA_046716985.1 Anaerolineales bacterium
CATGGAAACCACACAAGGCAGCCACAAACACCGTGGCCGGGAACATGGTGATTACGTGCTGGAAGCCGAGCAGAATGAGTTGAACCGGAGGGGGTGTTTCGTTGGGCAGATAGCCCATTGTTTGAGACTTAGCAGCCATGCCTTGATCTCCTCTTGTTGAATAGCGAATAGAATTGAGCAAAAGAATGTGTGAGATGTGAGCGCGTCCCCCGGCCACCTCCTTGAGTGTTCTAGATTTCAAGTTAAAACACAAAACACAGCCAAAGGGTGCGTAGCTATCTACCAATAACTTGACAAGAAAACCTTTTTTTATATAATCGTCTAGACATGCGGAAAGCGAAATTAGCCGGCAAGATCAGCGCCCAAGAGACATTCTCTTGGGCGCTTTTTTTATCTGCCGAGGCCGAATGCTGACCCGGCTGCCCGCCCTCAGCGATGTGCACGTCCACCTGCGCGAGCCGGGGGCGACGCACAAGGAGGACTGGGACAGCGGCACAGCGGCAGCCTTGGCAGGCGGTTTCACCACCGTGCTGGCCATGCCCAATACCCAGCCGGCCATCACCGACGCGGCCACTTTAGAGCTTTCGCTAGCCGGCGCTCGAGAGAAGGCTCGTTGTGACTATGCGCAATACGTCGGTGGAAACGCGAGCAACGCGGAAACATTGCCGAAATTAGCTGGCAAGGCGGCAGGCCTCAAGCTCTACCTCGATCAAACGTACGGGGACCTGAAAATGGCGGACATGGCAGATTGGATGCCGCATTTTGCCGGCTGGCCGCGTTCGGCTCCGCTGGCAGTGCACGCGGAGGGCAAGGGGCTGGCAGCAGCCATTCTGCTGGCCAGCATCAACAACAGAGCCATTCACCTGTGCCACGTTTCGCGGCGCGAGGAAATTTTGCTAATTCGCGCCGCCAAGGAAAAAGGTTTGCCGGTTACCTGCGAAGTCTGCCCGCACCATCTATTTTTGACGGAAGACGATATTCCCTCGCTGGGCGTGGGCCGCGCCGAAGTACGGCCGCCTTTGGCGACCCGCGCCGACCGCGACGCGCTGTGGGCAAACCTGGATGTGATCGATTGCTTCGCCACTGATCACGCGCCGCACACGCTGGCTGAAAAAGATGGGGCAAGTCCCCCACCCGGCTTCCCCGGTTTGGAAACGATATTGCCCTTTTTGGTGACTGCGGTACACGACGGGCGGCTCACACTCGATGATGTGATCTTACGGCTACACACCAACCCACAGCGTTTCTTTGGCATCCCGCACCAAGCCGCAACCTATTGTGAAGTTGATTTGGAAGCGAGCTACGAGATCCGCGCCGCCGACCAGTTCACGCGCTGCGGCTGGACACCATTCGAGGGCTGGAAAGTGCGCGGCCGCGTGATGCGCACAGTGCTACGCGGCCAGGCTGCGTTCGAAGGCGGCCAAGTGTTGGCTGCGCCAGGCAGCGGCAAGAATATTCGCGAACAGTAAAGGAGATTTATGGAAACTGTGTTGAATCAAAAATCTGGGGGAAACATGCACCTGCCCTTTGGCGACCAACGCGGCGCCCCTTTCTATGGCAAGGACATTTTGTCGGTCAAGCAATTTACCCGCGAAGACCTGGCCTACATATTCGAAGTGGCCCACGAGATGCGCGAGATGGTTTCGCGGGTCGGCAGCTTCGATCTGCTTAAGGGCAAGATCCTAGCAAATTTATTTTACGAGCCATCTACGCGCACGTCGTCATCATTCACAGCCGCCATGGAACGCCTGGGCGGCAGCGTCATCCCGATCAACGAAGTGCGTTATTCGTCCGTATCCAAAGGTGAATCGCTGCCGGACACGGTGCGCACGTTGGAATGCTACGCCGATGTGATCGTGCTACGCCACCCGGAAATGGGCGCTTCGGCACAGGCGGCCGAGGCAGCACGCAAGCCGATCATCAATGCCGGCGACGGCGTGGGCGAACACCCCACGCAAGCCCTGCTGGATTTCTTCACCATTCGCGAGGAGCTGGGCAAGACCGATGGCCTGACGGTGACGATGCTAGGCGATCTAAAATACGGCCGCACGGTGCATTCACTGTCGCGCTTGCTTTCACTTTATGGCGCTAAGATCAACTACGTATCGCCTGAAATTCTGAAGATGCCTGCGGAGATCTTTGCGGAAGTAAAACAAAAGGGGATCACTCAAAGCGAGCATACGAAGCTTGAAGACGTACTCAAGGAAACGGACGTACTTTACGTGACCCGCATTCAAAAAGAACGGTTTGAAAATCTGGATGAATACGAAAAGGTGAAAGGCTTGTACGTGATCACGCCTGAAACAATGAAAATCGCCAAGCAGAAAATGATCGTGATGCACCCCCTGCCGCGCGTCGGCGAAATCACCCCTGACTTGGACAGCGATCCACGCGCCGCCTACTTTCGCCAGATGGAATATGGCTTGTATGTGCGCATGGCCCTGCTGGCCATGGTGCTGGGAAAGGCCTAGTGGCCATTTCGTTCTTCGAGCGATTGGAAGCGCGCTGCCGAGCGATCGATTCCCTGCTTTGCGTCGGGTTGGACCCGCGCGCGGACGATCTGCCCGAGCGCAGCGCAGCGGCGGCGCGCGATTTCTGCTTTCGCCTTATTGACGCGACCAAATCGGTGGCAGCGGCTTACAAACCCAATAGCGCTTTTTTTGAGGTCTATGGTGC
>JBKJWG010000065.1:0-7340 GCA_046716985.1 Anaerolineales bacterium
CCATCAATGTCATATATGCTGAGAGGCTGCCTGCTGAAATTCAATTGGGGGCCAAATACCTGGGTTGGCGCTTCAATATCTTAGTTAACCAGCCGAAACGCGTGATCAAAGCTATTTTCGAGGCTGGGCTTTTTGCCAGTTCGCATTATGCTTCGCTAGATCGAATTTTCTCCGATAATCAAGATTGCACTCAAGCTGAGAAGTTAGCGGGTAAAGTCATCAATCTATTCAACGATTATCATTATTCAACTGAAATGGCCGAAAAGACCTGTGAAGTGATTCTGAACCATTTGTGAGAAAAACATGCCTCTAGAAGAAACCCAGAAGAAACTCAACGAGTATTTCGCGGAAAAGCTGCACAGCTTTGGCGCGACGGCCAAGGGCGTGGACTACAACGGCCCTGAGGCGCAGCTGATTCGTTTTGAGCAACTGGTCAAGGTGATCGATCCAATACGGCCATTTAGCGTGATCGACTACGGCTCGGGCTATGGGGCTATGTTCGAATTTTTGCAAGCCAAGGGCTGGGACTTTGAATACTATGGAATCGACTTGATTGAGGATATGGTTACCGCGGGCAAGGAAAAATTCAAGAATTTTTCGAATGCTCATTTCACGACCACGGAAACCGAGCTGCCCCAAGCTGATTATTTACTAGCTGGGGCCATTTTCAATATCAGGCTCGAGACCCCATACGACGAGTGGGAGGATTTTTCCTTGAAAACACTGGATCGTATGAGAGCATTATGCATAAAGGGTTTTTCGTTCAATATGCTGACAAAGTATTCGGACGAGGAGCGCAAAGCCCAGCGACCAGATCTGTTTTACGGCGATCCTGTCCTCTATTTCGATTATTGCAAGCGCCACTTTTCGCGCAACGTGGCATTGCTGCACGACTACGAACTCTATGACTTCACTATTTTGGTAAGGCTTCCGGCTAAGAATTGACGTGGCGAAAGGGAAAGCGAGGCGCAAACTTATGGGTTACTTATTCATCGCGTTGATGGTATTGCTCACGGTTTATGGGCAAATGGTCTTCAAATGGCAAATCGATCAAATGGAGGCGTTCCCGCCAGACCTGGGCGGCCAGGCGCAGGTGCTATTGCATTTCTTACTGCGGCCTTGGGTCATTAGCGCCTTCCTGGCGGCTTTCCTCGCTTCGCTGGCCTGGATGGGCGCGCTTTTGCACTTTGATCTTAGTTACGCGTACCCCTTTACCAGCTTTTCGTTTGCGCTGGTGCTGATATTGAGTGTGATTTTCTTTGGAGAGCAGCTAACCCTGGCGAAGGTGGCCGGGATTGCCATCATCGCGCTGGGCATATTTGTGGGCAGCCGTTAAGCCGCGTCGTCTACAACATTTTGCAAGTAGCTTTTATACGTATTGTCGCCCATGCCTTGGATCAAGCCGGCTAATTTTTTCTTGTCGATAAAGCCTGCCCTGTAAGCAATCTCTTCGGGGCAGGATATCATCATGCCCTGCCGCTCCTGAATGGTCTGGATGAAGGTAGATGCCTGGAGCAGGGTCTCTGGGCGGCCAGCGTCGAGCCAGGCCACACCGCGGCCCAACACTTCGACCGCCAATTGCTTCTTCTGCATGTAAACTCGGTTCACGTCGGTGATCTCGAGTTCGCCGCGGCCCGAGGGGTTCAGTTCTTTAGCGATCTTCACTACTTGGTTGTCGTAAAAATAAAGGCCGGGCACAGCGTAATTGGATTTTGGATTGGTGGGCTTTTCTTCGAGAGTCAAAGCAGTGCCTGTTTCCTCTACTCCCGATTTGAAAGTGATGACTGCGTAGTGGCTGGGGTCAGCTACTTGATAGGCGAAGACAATGGCGCCTTCGCGCAGGTTGGCGGCGCGCTGCAGGCGCTCAGGCAAGGTGGCCCCATAGAAAATGTTGTCGCCCAGAATAAGGCAGACCGTATCATTCCCCAGAAAGCTTTCGCCGATCAGAAAAGCTTCGGCGATGCCATTCGGCTCGGCTTGTTCCGCGAAAGAGAAGGACATACCCCATTGCTTGCCGTTGCTCAGCAGGCGCTTGAAGATCGGCAGGTCTTCAGGCGTGCTGATGATGAGCACGTCCTTGATGCCCGCCAACATAAGCGTTGAGAGTGGGTAATAGACCATGGGCTTGTCGTAGACCGGCAGCAGCTGCTTGCTGGCCACACGGGTGAGCGGGTGCAGGCGGCTGCCTTTGCCGCCTGAGAGGATGATGCCCTTCATGCTTGCGCTCTGTGCTTGCCGTAATGGGCGGCGACCCATTCCTGATAGTTTTCTTTTTTTTGAATCTTTTCCACCCAGTCCATGTTGTCAATATACCAGTTCACTGTCTCTTGCAGGCCATCTGTAAGCGAGTGAGCGGGCTGCCAGCCCAGCTCTTTGCGGATCTTGGTGGCGTCCATGGCGTAACGGCGATCGTGTCCGGGCCGGTCTGCAACGAACTCGATAAGCGATTTGTGGGGCTTTGCCGCCGGCTTCTTTTTGTCCAGGACAGCGCAGATCTGTTCGACAATTTGTAGGTTGGTCGGCTGTACGTTGCCGCCAATATTGTAGGTCTCGCCGACTTTCCCTTTTTCCAGAATGAGTTCAATGGCTTCGCAATGATCGGCCACGTGCAACCAATCGCGCACTTGTAAGCCATCGCCATATACCGGGATCGGCTTGCCTTGAATTGCGTTCAAAATAGTTAGCGGGAGGAGCTTCTCGGGATACTGATAAGGTCCGTAATTGTTAGAGCAATTGGAGATCGTGATGGATAAGCCATAGGTTTGCGCATAGGCGCGCACCAAATGGTCGCTGGCAGCCTTGGAGGCGGCGTAGGGCGAATTTGGTGAATAAGGCGTTTGTTCGATGAAGGGTGGGTCTTTGGGTCCCAGCGATCCGTAAACTTCATCCGTGGAAATATGGTGAAAGCGAACGTTGCCCTCTGCCCGCGCTGCTTCAAGCAAGGTGAGTGTTCCCATCGCATTAGTTTGCATAAAGATCGCCGGCGAATGTATCGAGCGATCCACGTGGGTTTCGGCGGCGAAGTGCACGATCGTGTCTATAGCATGCTCGCGCAGCAACGGGCTGATTAGCTCGCCGTTGCCAATATCGCCTTCGACGAAGACGTGGTTATCAGGATTGAGCAGGCCGCTTAAATTTTCGAGACTACCCGCATAGGTGAGCGCGTCGAGTGTCACGATCTTGAGATCGGGACGTGCAGCCAACATGTGGCGCACAAAGTTGGAGCCGATGAAGCCGGCCCCGCCGGTGACCAGAGCGTTCTTCACGCGGGCACCTTGCTGAAATCGAATTCCAAAACGGCGTTCACGACCTGCTCTTGTAAGTCTTCTGTGAGTTCGTAGTAAAAAGGCAGGCGCACCAGGCATTCGCTGACGCGCTCCGTCACAGGAAAATCGCCCAGTTTTCCGCCGTAGCGCTGGCCCATATCTGAAAGATGCAGCGATTGATAATGGAAGACCGCGTTGACCTCACGTTGCTTGAGATGAGCGATGAAAGCTTGCTGATGCTGAAGCGAGGGCAGGATCACGTAGAAGAGATGATAGGACTGCTCGCAGTGAGCTGGGATGCTGGGCAGCGTGACACCATTCTTGGTCGCCCAGCTCTCGAGATGCGCATAGTAATTCTGCCAAATCTCGCGACGGCGAATCTGGATATCTTGCGCCGACTCGAACTGCGCCCACAGATATGCAGCGAGCAATTCTGAGGGCAGATAGCTGGAGCCGAGATCGACCCAGGTGTATTTATCTACCTGGCCGCGGAAAAAGCGGCTGCGGTTGGTGCCTTTCTCGCGGATGATCTCGGCGCGTTCGATCTGCTCAGCGTTGTTGATCAACAGGGCGCCGCCCTCGCCGCACTGCACATTCTTGGTTTCGTGGAAACTTTGGGCGGCGAAGGCGCCGAAGCTCCCGAGCGGCCTGCCACGATATTTGCCGAATAGCCCTTGGGCATTGTCTTCGACGATCGCCAACTTATTGCGCTGGGCAATATCCGTGATGGCGTCCATTTCGCAGCCGACGCCGCCGTAGTGCACCGGCACTATAGCCCGGGTGCGCGTGGTGATCTTCGCCTCGACCTGGGTTTCGTCGATATTCAAGGTATCAGGACGCACGTCCACAAAGATCGGCTTGGCGCCGCGCAGCACGAAGGCATTGGCAGTGGAGACGAAGGTGAAAGATGGCAGGATGACTTCGTCGCCGGGCTGGATATTCAGCAGCAGGGCGCTCATTTCGAGCGCGTGGGTGCAGGAGGTGGTGAGCAGCGCTTTACGCGCACCGGTCAGCTTCTCTAGCCAGGGATTGCATAGCTTGGTAAATTTGCCATCCCCGGAGAGATGGCCTGCGTCAACGGCTTCGCGCATGTAGTCGAATTCCTTGCCGGACAAATAAGGCTTGTTAAACGGGATCAGCATGACAATGCGATTCTAATCGAGTTACCTGTCTGTTAATTGCTAAAGCTCTTCATATATTTAATTGCTTCTGACCCCATATTGAATAGCAAGTCAAGGACGCTGACTTCGTGCACGAATGGGGGAAACAGCTGTGGATATTCCGGGTAGCCACTGTAGTCAATGTAGGACAGTTTTATGCCGGCCGCGGCAAAAGCGCCTTCATCCAAGTAATCTTTGGCGGCAGGGCCTGATAGATACTCCTCCGCTCTGGCCTGTTGGCACATAGAGACGAGGCGTTCGGTCTTGCCCTCGCCGATCACATAGTCTATGGACCAGGAAATCTTGGCTTTGATACCAAGTTCCGTGCAAATGGCGGTGATAAAGCGATGATTGATCTTGCTCAAATAGGGTTCCGAAGCGCATTCGGTGTATATGCCTTCGAACAGGACAGCGCAATCATCGAAATGTGCTGCCTTGGCGTAATTGTTCTTGATGGACTTCCAGTGTTTTTCGGCCCAATTACCATTTTCCACCTTAGAATCTTTGATCTTCTGGCCGAAATCGCGCTGCACAGGAATCGTCAGCCATTGGGGACCACTCTGCGTTTTGATCTTGTTGCGGTTGCGCCAATCGTTGCGGGTATATTGCACGTCGTCGAAGAGGATGAATTCGTCGACTTGATTGATAATATCGAAATAACCCTTCCAGGGAATATAATTCGATTGCAGGATGGCTACCTTTTTGCCCACAGGGGCAGATTATAGCTAATGGGTCAATTCGAAGAAGAGCCCATTTGATCGCAACAATAAAATTGGAGATAGCTGATGCCTGAAGCCGTAATCATTGATGGAGTGCGCACGCCAATTGGAGCCTTGGCGGGGGCGTTGGCTACCTTGCGGCCAGATGATATGGCCGCACTGGTGCTGAAGGCGCTGGTGGAGCGCACAGGTATCGACCCGGCGCTGGTCGAGGAGGTCTACATGGGCTGCGCCAACCAGGCGGGTGAGGACAACCGCAATGTGGCGCGCATGGCCGTGCTGCTGGCCGGCTTCCCGGTCGAGGTGGCGGCTGTCACCGTCAATCGCTTGTGCGCATCCGGGCTGAACGCGGTCAACATCGCCGCGCGTGCCATTAAAGCCGGGGAGGGCGATGTGTATATTGCCGCGGGCGTTGAAAGCATGACACGTTCCCCGCACGCGGTGGCGAAGGCTGCTCAGGCTTTTGAATATGGCAATGTGACCATGTGGGACACGACGTTGGGTTGGAGGTTCCCCAACCCAAAACTTAAAGAAATGTACGGCAACGAGTCGATGGGGGAGACCGCTGAAAACTTATATGACCAAACCCCCATCTCGCGCGAGGAGCAGGACCGCTTTGCTTTGCAGAGTCACCAGCGCGCGGTGGCGGCGATGGAGGGCGGCAAGTTTGCCGAAGAGATCGTGGCGGTGCCAGTGCCGCAACGCAAAGGGGATCCGATTCTGGTTGATAAGGATGAACGCCCACGCAAAGATACCAGCTTGGAAAGTCTGGCCAAACTGAAGTCGGCTTTCCGCAAAGATGGCACAGTTACGGCGGGCAATTCGTCAGGGCTCAACGATGGGGCGGCGGCCTTGCTGCTGACCAGCGCTGAGAAAGCCAAAGAATTGGGGCTCAAACCGCTGGCGCGCGTGGTGACTGCGGCCGCGGCCGGCGTACCGCCGCGGACGATGGGTATCGGCCCGGTGCCGGCTGTGCGCAAAGCGCTCAAGCGCGCCGGGCTGGAGATCAACGATATCGGCCTGGTTGAGCTTAACGAGGCCTTCGCGGTGCAGGCCCTGGCGGTAATGCGTGAGCTAGGGTTGCGCGAGGAAATCACAAACGTGAACGGCGGTGCCATTGCTTTGGGGCATCCCCTGGGCTGCACCGGAGCGCGCATCTTGACCACTTTGCTGCACGAGATGCGCCGACGCGCACCGAAAGAGAAACGCCCATATTATGGGCTGGCCACACTATGCGTGGGTGTGGGGCAAGGCGAAGCTACGATTATTGAGTGGATAGATTAACTAATTCAGCTTCTAAAATGAAAAAAGCATTCCAAATTCCCGAGAAAATCGCCCTATTAGTCTTTGTGGCGTGGGCGCTATTTATTTCATTTGAGTATTGGGGGTTTGGCCCGGCGTCGTATGTAAAGATCCCCGACGCGGCCGATTCGATGCTGCCTTCGCGACTGGCGCTAAATGTGGATGCGGCGGCGCACGAGACCGGGAACTGGAACCCCAATTTGCTAGCCGGCGTGGACCGCACTGCGCAGGGCGAAGGATTGGGTGTGCTGGATGCGCTGTTCGTGTTGCTGCCCGGCTGGCTGGCATATGGCTCGCTGATGTTCATCCAGCGTTTTGTAGCGGGTTATTTCAGTTATAAGGTGTTGACCAAGCATTTGAGTGTGTCGCCAATACTGGCGCTTTTCCCCGCGTTTTTCTATTCTTTATTTTCCCAAAATCAAATTAACTTGCAATTTGATGGGTTCACAGTTTACGACGGGCTGGGGTCGCCAGCTTTGCCGATGATGTTGTACGCGTTGGGTTATTTGGCGGCCGACAAAAAGAAGAAGATATGGTTAACCGCCCTTTCGGCTTTTTTCTTGGGTATGGTCATTTCTTCCGCATCGAGCTTTGTGCTGACTATCTTCTTTTTCCCGATCATTATTTTTTGGCTGCTCGTCATCTACCCCGGCTGGCAGCGCTCGTCCTGGATAGCCTTCGGGGCATTTGTTCTCGGCTGGCTGGTCCTCGAAACGCCGGAAATTATCGCTACGTTTTTGCTTTCGCCAGTCTCGCAGCGCTCGTTACGCGAGTCGTGCACTGGGGTAGCTGTGACCTCTTTTGCGAGTCTGCCCAATTTCCTTTCGTACTATGTTTTCAAATACGAAAACTACCCGGCCCTACTAGTAGGCTTGGCTGGTTTGGCCGTATGG
>JBKJWG010000066.1:0-8335 GCA_046716985.1 Anaerolineales bacterium
GCAGCAGTTTGCGGCCGCGTACGTATTTCTCCCAGTTCTCTTTTTCGAATTTATTGCGCTCGTAGCCCTGGCGGGCGAAAGCCTTCACCACTCGCACGCCGGCTAAATTCTCCTGCATCACAGCCGAGAGCACGCCATCCTGATTCTGGAAAGATTCATAAGCCTTGGAGATGCGACCGAAGAAATAATAGGACATGCCCACTGTGAACGGCACGCAGATGATCGAAAGCCAGGCTAGGCGCGGGTTGATGTAAAGCAATACGCCGAAGTTCATCAGGAAGAGCATGATGATGCGCCCAAATTCGATAGCTTCCTGCGCGACGAAGCGGCGCACCGCGTCCACATCCGAGGTCACCTTCTGGATCAGCTCGCCGGTCTTGGTGCGGTCGTGGTAGCTGAAGCTGAGGCGTTGAATATGATCGTATAGGTAATCGCGCAGGCGGCGCGCCACGCTCTCGCCGGTGCGGCCGGAGAGCGAGCCGCTCAAATACGTGAAGGTTCCCTGGATCACCGCCAGCCCGACGAAGCTCAGCGCCACCCAGGGCACCTGGGATTCGCGACCAGGCTTGCCGAGCACATTGTCGACAAAGTAGCCGAGCAATAAATAAACGCCGGAACGACACAGTGCCGAAATGCCGAGGCTGAGCGCGGCGGAACCATAGGCCACGCGGTTTCCCTGCAGCAGGCGCCAAAGGCCCTTCCAGCGGCTCTGGGAGACAATATTTTTCAGATCAAATAATTCTGCACTCGACTGCGTTGACAAAGTTTTGCTCCTGCTTACAAAAACAAATACACTTCATCAAAAAGATGAAGAGCAAATAGTTTCCGCTATCTAAGATAGGGGATAAATTGGGGGGAAGGGCCAGACGCCAAGCTGCCTCGAACGAGGCAGAAACCGACGAGGGTTAGTCTATACCAAATGGTGGAATTCGTCAATCGCAGACGCCAAAAAACCGCAAAAAGTACGCATGTTACAATTTTTGCATCCTACCCATGGCTTTGAAGCTTTCTCATTTCGCCCGTTCCACTCTGATCATCTCGGTCTTTTTTGGAATAGACAAGGCGCTGGCCTTTGTCCGTCAGCTCATCATCAACAATCAGTTCGGCCTTTCGTATCAGCTTGACGTCTTCAATGCCGCCAACAACATCCCCGACCTGCTCTCGGCCCTGATCTCGGGTGGCGCGCTGGGCGTGGCGCTCATTCCCGTGCTCTCGGAATATATGCAAAAGAGCGGCCGCAGCAAGGCCTGGGAGCTTTTCACCCGCATTCTCAATTTAGCTTTCATCGTCACCGCAGCTTTGGCAGCCATCGTTGCATTGATTGCGCCCTGGCTCATCGCCAACGTGATCGCTCCTGGCTTACCTGCCGAACAAAAAGCGCTGGCCGTCGAGCTGATGCGCTTGAACCTATTCGCTATCTTGATCTTTTCGATCAGCGGGTTGGTGATGGCTGGCTTGCAAGCCAACCAACATTTCATCCTGCCGGCGCTGGCACCTGCGCTGTACAACATCGGGCAGATCTTCGGCGCGTTGGTGCTCTCGCCGGCGCAAAGCTACTCGCCATTCGGCATCACCCTGCCTCATTTCAATCTCGGAGTGCATGGCCTGGTTTATGGAGTCATCCTCGGCTCACTGCTGCATTTAGCCATTCAGCTGCCCGGTCTCGTGACGCATGGCTACCGCTGGCGACCGGTGCTGGGGCTGCGCAGCGAAGGCGTGCGCAAAGTCTTAGTGTTGATGGGACCGCGGGTGCTGACTATGTTCTTCATCCAGATCTATTTTGTGGCACGCGACAACCTGGCTTCGGGCATGGGCGAAGGCTCCATCACAGCGCTCAATTTGGGCTGGTTCATTATGCAAGTGCCCGAAACGCTGCTGGGCAGCGCAGTGGCAATCGCGATCTTGCCCAGCCTCTCGGAATTTTTCTCGCGCGGCGATCGGCGCGGATTCAACCAAATGGTGAACGGCGCGGTCAACGCCATTCTGGCGGTGACGGTGCCTTCAGCGGTGCTGCTGGCTATTGGCATGCGCCCGCTGATCGAAGTCGGCTTCCCCGCCTTCAACCCAGTGCAAGTAGATCTGGTCGTTTCGTTGACCCGCCTTTTCCTGGCCGGCCTAACCAGCCACGCTTTGCTCGAAATTGCTTCACGCTCTTTTTATGCGCAGCAAGATGCGCGTACCCCGCTGATCGCAGCGGGTGTCAATACGGTTTTCTTTATTGTGATGGCCGTGGGATTAAGCCGCTCGATGGGCGCCGGCGGGATTGCCCTAGCGGGAACACTGGCGTTCACCGGCGAAGCCCTAGCGCTGCTGTGGCTGCTTGCGCGGCGCTTCCCTGGGTTGGCGGATAACCGGCGGACATTGCTGCGCACAGCCGCGGGAACGATCCTGGGTGGTTTATTGCTTTTGGCGATGTTAAGCTGGCTGCCGTTCCGTGATCTTTATGTTTCCCTGGCAGGCATGGCGCTTGGGCTGGGTGTAGCCATTTCATTTATCTTGCCGGATCTGAAAAACTTTATGCGCCTGGGCAGCCAGGTCGAACCAACCCAACCCTCGTCACAAACTAGCTAACTCCAGGCGCGCTTTGGCTGCCTGGTAATCGCTGTAACTGCCAGCGTAATCGTTGGCTTTCCCATCTTCCAATTCAATGATGCGCGTGGCCACCCGATCGAGGAAATATCGGTCGTGGGAGATGACCAGCACGCTGCCTTCGAAATCGGCCAGCGAATTTTCGAGCACCTCGGCCGAACGGATATCCAGATTGTTGGTTGGTTCATCCAGCAGAAGGAAATTAGCCCCGCTGAGCATGATCAGGATCAGCTGCAGGCGACTGCGTTCGCCGCCGGAAAGCGTGCGCACCGGATTGCGCATTTGTTCATAACCGTAAAGAAATTTATCGAGCAGTTTGACCGCGTTACCTTCAGACAGCGATGCCGCGCGGCGTACGGTATCGATCAAGTTGAGAGAACTATCCAGCGTTTCGTGCTCCTGTGCGTAATAGCCGATCTGGATACTCGGCCCCAGCTTGATCTCACCGGCATCGGGCTGCTCCTGGTCCAGCAGCAGCCGAAACAGCAGCGACTTGCCGGCGCCGTTCGGGCCCACCAAGCCGACGCGCTCGCCATGCCAAAGCGTGAAATCGATGCCATTCAGCACTTGTTGGCGTTTACGGTCTTTGCCGGCGAAACTTTTCTTGAGGCCATTGATCTCCAGCACTTTGTTGCTGCCACGCCACCCGGAAAGCTGCAAGCCCATCGCCCGGCGATCGATGGTGGGCTTCTCGACTTTGTCCATCTTCTCAATACGCTTCATCATGGATTTGGCGCGCTTGATTAACTTTTCATTGTCGTGCGTGCGCCCCCAGATCAGCATGCGCTTGGCCGATTGTTCAAGGCGATGGATCTCTGTTTGCTGAACTTTGAATTGATGCGCTTGTTGAAATAGGCGCTGCTCTTTGTCGGCGGCGAATTCAGAGTAGTTGCCGCTAAAAACCGTTAGACGCCCGTCTTCGAGTTCGGCTATCTCGTCTGCCACCACGTCCAGCAAATAGCGATCATGCGAAATGATCACCACCCCGCCGGAATAATTGCGGATGTATTTCTCGAGGAATTCTTTGCCGGCCATATCCAAGTGATTGTCAGGCTCATCGAGCAGGAGCAGGTCGGGCTGCGTGACCAGCAGCTTAGCAAGTCCTAGCAATTTCTTTTGGCCACCGCTGAGCGCGGTCACTGGCAGGTCAAGTTCGCCTTCATCGAATCCCAAGTTGAGCAAGGTAGCACGCACCTGCCCTGCATAGCCGGGACCGCCGGCGCTGGTGTGCTCTTGCAGCAAGCGGGCGTGTTCTTCCAGTTTGCGTGCCAATTTCTTCTCATTCTGATACACCTCGGGCTGCCCCATTTGTCCTTCGACCACCGTAAGGGCGCGTTCCAATTCGTGCACTTGATCGGATGCGGTGAGCGCCTCCTGCATCACTGTGTTGGCCGGGTTCAGCCGCGGTTCCTGGTGCAGGCAGCCGATGCTCAGCTTGCCGCGCGGGTTGGCATAGCCGCTTTCGCTTTTAAGCTCACCGGCAATAAGGCGTAGCAACGTGCTCTTGCCCGCTCCGTTTGGTCCCACCAAACCAACGCAGCGATCGTTATGGATGCCCCAAGAAAGATCCTTGAAGACCGGTTCGGCGTTGTAACTGACCGTGACCCGGTCGAGGCTGAAAGCGATAATAGCTTATCTCCCGCGGGGGGCTGGGCCGATCGGCCCAAGATGCGTATTGTTGAACGAATCGGAATATTTAAGCCCGAAACCAAAAACGCGATCGGCACTGGAATGTGCGAACAACACGATGCCAGCTAACTGCAGTGGCATGGAGTTCATCCCAACGCCTAACAAATAAAGTACGATGGCAACGCCCTTGTGGTGTAACAAGTTATAGCTAGTTGCCCCAACTCGCGGACAACTCAGGTAACCGAGCGCACCCAGGTCGGGAACAAGCAAGAACAGCGCAAACCACCACCAGGGTAAGCCAAGGGTTTGGAATGCAAGCACGGCCAACACAAACATGGCGGCTTCTTTTAATTTCAATTGAATACGCACGCGTCCTCCGAATTCGAGATTATACAAACAAAAAGAGGCGCTAAGCGCCTCTCTCGTCGTTGCGTCAAATTATGACATTTTTTTCTTAGTGAACACCGGCCATTAATAGTCCAACTTTTTCTTTGGTTGCGTCTTTGGCATCGATTACATCCATGATTTGGCCACGATAAATCACCGCAATGCGGTCGGCTAACTGCATAATCTCGTCTAGCTCAGAGGAGACCAGCAATACCGCCACTCCAGCATCGCGGCTCTCGATTAGCCGCTTGTGAATGTATTCAATCGAACCAACGTCCAAGCCGCGGGTGGGCTGGGAGGCAATCACCAGCCTCACCTGCCTCGAAAGTTCCCGTGCAACGATCACCTTCTGTTGATTACCGCCTGACAGTGACCCGACGCTTGTACTTGGGCTTGGAGTGCGGATATCAAATTTATTGATTCGTTCTCTCGCTGCCTCCAGAATCTTGCCGGGTTGAAGAGTAGGGCCTTTGGAAAAAGGCGGGGTGTAGTACGTGTTAAGGACCAAGTTATCGCTTACTGGGAACGCTAGCACCAAACCGACATGCTGACGATCTTCGGGGATATGGGCAACTCCCAATTCTGTGATCCGCCTTGGGGAAGCATTCGAAATGTCTTGACCGAGAAATTTCATGCTTCCGCTAACGATGGGACGCAGGCCAGCCAACGCCTCAACAAGTTCGGTTTGCCCATTGCCCTGGACGCCTGCAATGCCGAACACTTCCCCTTTACGAACCTCGAAGCTTGTATCGTTCACAACGACTTGGCCAGTGTCGTTGTGAACTCTGAGCTTGCTTACCTGTAAAACAGGTTCGCCCGGCCGTGCAGCTTTCTTTTTTACTTGCAAAATAACTTCGCGCCCCACCATCATCGCGGCCAACTCGTTTTCGTTTGTCTTTGAAGGTTGCGCATCTCCCACCACCTTTCCGTCCCGCATCACCGTGATACGGTCGGCAATGACCAACACCTCTTTTAATTTGTGAGTGATAAAGATGATGGATTTACCCTTGGTAACCAAGGTTCTCAAGACGCCGAAAAGGTCTTCGGCTTCCTGAGGTGTAAGCACCGCGGTCGGTTCATCAAGGATGAGCACTTCCGCGCCGCGGTAAAGAGCTTTGACAATTTCGACGCGTTGCTGTTCGCCCACAGACAAGTCGTGGACGTAAGCATCTGGATCGATCGTCAGGCCATATTGTTTGCCAAGTTCTTTGACTTCGGCTGCGACCTTTTCGTTGTCCAGAGTTGAAAGGGAGCCTAAGGGAGGCCCTTTAGTTTTTTCGTGGCCCAACATTAAGTTCTCGGTCACCGTCATCACGGGCACGAGCATGAAATGTTGGTGGACCATTCCGATCCCTTGCGCAAGGGCATCCTTGGGGTCATCGATGTCGGTCTCCACCCCGTTGATAAAGATTTTCCCCTCATCCTGCCTATAGAGGCCGTAGGCGATGTTCATCAGGGTGGTCTTGCCTGCCCCGTTTTCTCCAAGGAGGGCATGGATCTCGCCCGAAGCCAATTCAAAGTCAACTTTGTCGTTTGCCAACACACCTGGGAAGCGCTTAGTAATCCCTTCGAGGCGAAGGACCGGATCGGCCACTTTAGCCTCTTTCATAGGGCTTGCCGATCGCAGCTGGAGGTGTTGCTCGCCCAACGAAGCCGGCAAGAACAAGCACAGTGGCGACATAGGGCATCAAACCCAGGAATTGAATAGGGATCTGAATATCGGGAAATTGGGCAAATTTGGCCATAGCTATGAAAGCTACACCGATTGCGGCTACTATGGCGATTAACCGAACGGGGCGTTTGTTTTCTCTGCGTTTGATCAATTTGATGATCAGCCAGACACCGGCTAGAAAGATAAACGCAAGGCCTGCAAGAAGCGTCAGCGCTTCTAACTCATTGACATCGCCAAGCTGCAAACGCACACCCAGGGCTTCTGTGAAGCCAAACAACAAGGCCGATCCCAAAGCGCCCACGGATGTCCATTTGCCAAAGATCAAGGCGGCCAAAGCAATGAAGCCGCGGCCGGTTGTCATCAGCTTTTGGAAGCGGCCCACGCTCTCCAGGACGAGGAAAGCTCCGCCGATACCAGCCAGCGCGCCGCCGATAGTGACATTGATATAGCGCCTGCGGTTCACATTGACGCCCACTGTATCTGCCGCGCGAGGGTGCTCGCCAACCGCACGCGTGCGCAAACCCCATTTGGTGCGGAACAAGGCGTATTGCAGGACCGCAACCATGATCAGCATCATGTAAACAAGAGGTTGGTGTTGGAAAAAGATTGGCCCCAAAACCGGAATTTCAGAAAGGAACGGGATAGGTACATCCGGGAATACACCGAGGCCGGAAAGGCGATTGGGGTCAATATATGCATTGGCCGTGAAATTCGTGATGCCAATAGCCAGGAGGTTTATCACCGTTCCGCTAATGATCTGATCCACTTTGTAATGAATCGAGAGGAAAGCGTGCAACAGAGCAATTAGGGCAGCCGAGATCATTGCGACCACAAGGCCAACAGACAAGCTGATCGTAGTTGGCAACGTGCCGCCGGTCGCCTGATTAAAGGCAACAGAACCCAGGAACCCTGTCATCGCGCCGACAAGCATCATTCCTTCAATGGCGATGTTAATCACGCCGGAGCGCTCAGACATTAAGCCGGCCATCGCGCCAAAGGCAATCGGGGTGGCTTTTACGAGCGCAAGAAATATAAGACCGGAAAAGAAAAGGGTGTCCATGCTAGCCGCCGCCCCATTTCTCGCTTAGGGCTACTGGCCCTTCTTGCGTGCGCGTTTTAATGCGATAGATGCCGCGAATAATCTGATTGGCCGCTACGAAGGTCAGGATAAGGCCCTGAATAATGGTAATCACATCAGACGGCACCCTGGTGCGCAACTGCATCAAGCGCGCGCCTGCATCCATGGCGCCAAACAGCAGCGAAGCCAGAACTACACCAAATGGATGAATTCCGCCTAGCACAGCTACTGCAATACTATCGAACCCCAAGCCAACATTGAAGCCGGTGGTGAAGTTATAAGGCTCGAGCCCGAGCACTTGTATGCCCCCAGCCAGGCCAGCTAAAGCGCCACTGAGGGCCATGGTAAGAACGATATTGGTTTCGACATTGATTCCAGCGTAGCGAGCCGCCCTCGAATTGGCTCCTGTGGTCCGAATTTCGAAACCAATTGAGGTCTTCCACAGCAGCCAGTAAACAACAAAGGCCATGAGGATGGCAATGATGAATCCGGCATGCAAACGCGAATCAGAAAGCAAGATGGGCAATCTTGCGCTTTCGAAGACAGCGCGTGTTTCAGGGACTACAGTCAGAGGGGCGCGCATTGGGCCATCGCTACCGATTGCCCAGCTAATTATTCGTAAGGCAATATAGTTGAACATGATTGTAGTGATCACTTCGTGGGCGCCGTAACGAGCTTTAAGAAAGCCGGGAATTGCAGCCCACAGCGCGCCGCCCAGCATGCCCCCCAGCAAGGCCAGGGGCAGGTGGATGAAAGCCGGCAGATGAAAACTGTAACCAATGATCACAGCGACTGCCGACCCGACGAATAATTGGCCCTCTACACCGATATTAAAAAGCCCGCCGCGAAAGGCGAGCGCAATCCCAAGACCGACAAGCACAAATGGGGTGGCTTTGATCAGAGTCTCAACGATAGCCACCCTCGATCCAAATGCTCCCTCCGCCAAAGCCAGGTAGGCTTTCACGGGACTAGCCCCCGCC
>JBKJWG010000067.1:0-3074 GCA_046716985.1 Anaerolineales bacterium
TCTTTGAGAAATTTCACAGAGTTGATTCAGCCGATTCAAAAGAAACGTATGGCTATGGTCTCGGTCTATATATCTGCCGACGCTTAGTTGAAGCCATGCATGGAAAGATCTGGGTAGAAAGCCAACCCGGCAAGGGCGCTACGTTTAAGATTGCTTTACCACTGGCTTCTCAGGTTTTAGCAGACATATAAGAATGCAAAATCCGGAGAAAGCTTTGAGCAGGTGGATAAGGTGACGAAAGCAATGAGCACTGAAATGAAGACACCTAAGATCTTGGTTATTGACGATGATCAAACGCTTCTGAGCCTGCTCGTCAAGCACTTCGCCAAGGCAGACTATAAAGCTATTAAGGCGTCAAATGGCATCGATGGCCTGCAGGCGTTTTATGATCAGCAAATTGATCTCGTCGTCCTGGATGTCATGATGCCAAGAATGGATGGCTGGACTGTTTGCGAGAGATTGCGCGAGATCTCGGAGGTGCCCATTCTGATGCTCACCGCCAAGGCTGACGAGCGCGACCGCCTGCGCGGCTTTCGCCTGGGGATCGATGATTTCGTGGCAAAACCCTTTAGTGCTGCTGAGTTAATCGCCCGAGTGCGGGCTATCCTGAGCCGTAGCCAACGCAGTCAACCCGAGCCAAGGCCGGCGCCTATTGTGCGCGGCGATTTGGTGATAAACCTTGCAGAACGACGCGTGACTCGTTCGGGAGAAGTGATCCACTTAACTCCAACCGAATTCCGTCTGCTTGCCGCCCTAACCGAGCACCCTGGGCATGTCCTCACCGCAGAAGTCCTGCTCACAAAAGTGTGGGGAGGTGAATATGCTGACGACTTGGAAAATGTCAAACGGTACATCCACTACCTCAGGCAGAAACTAGAACACGACCCCGCCAATCCTCAATTGATCATGACCGAACGCGGCTTCGGCTACTACCTCATCTAATCTTTTGCCCGCTAGCCGCGACCATGGGGTAAGCAAATTCGGACTTCTTTCCCCCTTTATTCTCACCTAATTCGAACCTGCGACGGCTAATCTGATTTCATGCAAGCGATGGCTGAACAAGCCGGCGCTATTAACGTTACACAATTGCAGCACGAGCTGGCAGAAAACGAGCATCAGCTGTGCGAGTTGGAGGTAATTCTCGCGGACTATAACGAAGAACGTACCCGACTTGTCCGCGATATCAGCCGGTTGCAAACTCAGCTGCGCGATGTTGAAGAGCAAAGGTGATCGGGTGCCCAGCGCCGCCGCACTTGGCCGCTCTTTTGCTTTCGGCCTGCGGTTCGTCTGGCGCCCCACAAACTTTGATACGCTGGCACATGGAAGAGCCCATTGCGATAAAGAGAAAGGCTAGATTATGAAAGTTCGAAAACTCAACAGACGGGATTTTCTAAAACTAGTCAGCTTAGGAGCCGCAGTAGCAGTAGCCCCAAAGGCTGAGGCGGCCATCACTGCAGTTGCGCGCCCCTTACTCGCGGCCGGACCCCATCCCGGGGACACAGGTGGGGGCAATCAGCGTTGGCTAATGGTGATCGACCTGGCGCGCTGCGATGGCTGCGGGGCTTGCACCAAGGCTTGCTCAGCGATGCACATGGTGCCGCCGGGGCAGGAGTGGATCAAAGTCTATGATATGCAGCATGAGGGGCTGGCAGACTCTTATTTTTTCCCGCGCCCGTGCATGCATTGCGATAACCCTCCCTGCGTGAATGTCTGCCCCGTGGACGCAACCTACAAGCGTTCAGATGGCACAGTTTTAATGGACCAGGATCGCTGCATCGGTTGCCGCTTCTGTTTGGCTGCATGCCCATATTCTGCGCGCTATTTCAACTGGGCTGAACCGCCGCACACAGAGCAAGAACTAAGCCAAACCTACTCTGTTGAAATGAATATGCCACACCGAAAGGGCGTTGCTGAGAAATGTATCTGGTGCCCCACCCTAACCAGCCAGGGCCTGCTTCCAGCCTGTGTAAGCGGCTGTCCAATGGGGGCGATCTATTTTGGGGACGAGAACGAGGACGCAGTCACAAATAGCCTGGGTGAAACACATCGGTTGAGCAAGCTGCTGGTTGAAGGAGCTGCTCAGCGGCACCTTGCAGAACTTGGCACCGAGCCCAGAGTTTGGTATCTACCCCCGAGGACCCAATCTGCAAAGACGCAAGGTGAGCGAAAGACCGCTGGCGTTCCGGTCCATCAGGGTTGAGAGTGCAAACATGACCACGATATTTGCAAATCCCTCAAAAAGTGCTCCTTCCAGTTTGGACGCACTCAACGCACAAGAAAAGACTTTGCTTGCCCCGGTTTTTAAATGGGGGCGTGGCGTCTACCTTACTATAGGCGGGCTAGGCGCAATCGCAGCTTTCGGCGTCTATGCCTACTCCGTTCAATTGCGAACCGGCTTGGCCGTGACCGGTATGCGCGACACAGTATCCTGGGGACTTTACATTACCAACTTCGTATTCTTCATTGGCATCAGCCATGTAGGCGCATTGCTCTCTTCCATCCTGCGGCTGACCGGGGCGAAGTGGCGGCATCCGATCACGCGCATGGCCGAGGCCATTACTTTTGCGGCTTTGCTTATGGGTGCGCTTATGCCCATTATTGACCTGGGTCGCCCGGAGCGCGTTTTGAATTTAATCACGCATGGGCGCCTACAGTCGCCGATCCTTTGGGACATCCTGTCCATCACCACCTACTTGGCAGGTTCGACAATCTTCCTGCTCCTGCCATTGATTCCCGATATGGCCTTATTGCGGGATAAATTTATCGACGCCCCGATTTGGCGGCGCTGGATATACAAAGTGTTCTCATTCGGCTGGCGGGGAACACCTGAGCAGCATGTTCGACTCGAGCGTTCTATGAATACGATGGCTGTGTTAATCCTGCCTATCGCGGTTATGGTGCATACGGTCGTGTCGTGGATCTTCGCCATGACGTTGCGTCCTGGCTGGAACTCCACGATCTTTGGGCCTTATTTCGTTGCCGGGGCTCTGGCCTCCGGGGCAGCCGCCGTTGTGCTGGCGATGGTCGTCTTCCGCAGAATGTATCACCTCGAAGATTTCGTCACTTTGCAGCAC
>JBKJWG010000068.1:0-20723 GCA_046716985.1 Anaerolineales bacterium
AACAACTACTTGCCAGTATTCTTATCTACCGTCTCCCTGTCAAAGCCCTTGAACCTTTAACGATGACCCCCTCCCCAATGATGATGATTAAAGGTTTGCCCCAGGCCATGATAATAATAACAACTCCCGCTTTTTTTAGCGTAACTCTCCCGAAACAAAAAGAGACTGCCGTGTCGGCAGCCTCTTTATTGGTCTGTGTTTACTTATTTGCGGCGTTTGCTGGCCGCGGACGCCTTCGAGCGCTTGTTTGCCCATCGGACCAGGCCGCGCCCGACGAACCACAGCGGCAAGCCGATGACCAGCGCGACCGGCAGCACGTACAGGCCAAGCCAGATCAGCGCGTTCACAATGCCTTGCAGCGCATTCACCAGCGCCTGGATGGCGTCTTTGGCCACGCCCACCGGCTCCCAGCCGCCGATGGTGATCGGCTGCACAGCCTGGCTGGCGATCAGTTCCACCGAGATGGCCGACATGGCGGCCGACTCTTCGTAATATTGGATCTGGCCCTTTAGCACCTCGATTTGCTCGGTGATGCTGTTGAGCTGGTTGAAGGCGTTGAGGATGTCTTCGGTCTTGGTGGCCTCTTCCATGATCTGGCGCAGCAGCACTTCGGCGTCTTGCAGGTTGCGCAGCCGCGATTGCAGGTCGGTGTATTCGGCGGTCACGTCTTGCCCGGTCTCATTCTTGGAAAGCAGGGTCTTGGCGTGGCCTTCGATCGTGGCCAGCGCGTCCTGCAGCGATTCGGCCGGCACACGCACGGTGATGCTGGCGCTGGGCACTTCAATGCCGCTCGCCAGCGTGCTCTGGTAGAGATAGGACGAGACCACAAAGCCGCCCAGGCGATCGGCCAGCGCGGAGATGGCGTTCATCTCCGCTTCCGGGTCATCGACCACAATGGACAGATTGGCGTTGCGGATCACCAGGCGCTCGGCCGCGGCCTGGTTGACCGTCGCGTCGAAACCGCTGCCGCCGCCCACGCCAAATTCACCGGATGCGTCGCTAGCAGCTCGCTCTTCGGGCATGCCCAGCGCGGGCGGCTCGGTGTAGAACACGTCCTTGCTCGCCGCAGGCGCACATGCGCTCAGCAAAAGGGGGGCGAGGATCAATGAAAACATCAATACGAAAAAAATTCTCTTCTTCATGTTTAGCTCCTAAGGCTTTGCGCCTTGCAGATAAGACGCTGGGGATTAGTAAAAGTTCCCCTCGCTCTCTTCACAATGACAGGCGTGTGTCTACCACCCGCCTGTGAGACGAGTGATATGCCTCTCAGGCAGCCCGGCCGCCTGCATGCGCTGCTGCACGCCGACCACATCGTACTCGACGCGCTGGTAATCCCAAATGTGTGTCTGGTCATCGAAGATGGCGAAGGCGGCGCGCGGGTCGCGATCGCGTGGCTGGCCCACGGAGCCGGGGTTGGCGATGCAGCGCCGCTCGAGGGTCAAAGCGGCGTTGGGGTTGGGGATCTGCATGCGCACACCTTCACTATTCAGAAAAAAGAGCACGGGCACATGCGTGTGGCCGACCAGGCAAAAGTCGGTGTTGAAGTAGGCGAAGTTTTCCGCCGCGGAATAGGTGTCCAGCAAGTATTCGAGCACAGGCTGGCGCGGGCTGGCGTGCGCCAGCGTCACGCCGTTAGCCTCTTTGCGTGGTTCCAGGCTCTTCAGGAAGGCGAGCGAATCGTCGTTCAGTTGTTCGCGCAACCATTCGATCGACGTGCGCGCTTCGGCGTTGAAGCCACCCAGCTCCAGCTCACCGATGGCGGCCGCGTCGTGGTTGCCCTGCAGGCAAACCAGCTGCGGCAGCTCCTTGATGCGCGCCACACACTCGTTCGGGTCGGGGCCATAGCCCACCAGGTCGCCCAGACACCAGGTGGCATCTACCGTCCCCGCCGCGGCCAACACGCTATCCAGCGCGTTGGCGTTGGCGTGGATGTCGCTGATGACGAGAACGCGCATAAAGGAAGCTACGGTTTAACGTTTAAGTTGCTTGGCAAAAAAGCTTCGGGGAGGAGGTCGCTTACGGTGGTTTCTTTGACGACTTCGCCGGCTTCGTTGGCGATGAGCACTTTGGCGTCCAGCGCGAATTCGGCCAACACCTGGCGGCAAGAGCCGCACGGCGCCCCGCCGTCGCGCGTGACCACGGCGATAGCGTCGAAGTCGCGCTCGCCCTCGGTGACGGCTTTGAATACAGCCACGCGCTCGGCGCAAATGGAAGTGGGATATGCGGCGTTCTCCACATTGGCGCCGAGATAGACCTTGCCGGCCTTGGTGCGCAGCGCCGCGCCGACGAGGTATTTGGAATACGGCGCGTACGCAGTCAGGCGCGCTTTTTTGGCGGCTTCGACGAGTTCGTTGTTATTTGGCATTGGCTTCCTTTTTCTTCTTCTGTTTCTTTTCAGGCGCGGCCGGCTTCTCGACGCGCTGGGCGCGCACGCGGCGGATACGGCGGCCGATGATCTGCTCGATGGTGAGCTGCAAGCCATCTTCCTTGATCACTTCGCCAGCTTTGGGCAAGCGCCCAAGCTGGCTGAAGAGATATCCGCCGAGCGTGTCGGCGTTCTCGGTGCTCAATTTGCTGCCCATAATTTCGTTGAAGTCATCCAGCGAGATGCGGCCCTGGAAAAGAGTTTCGTTCTCGCTGATCTTCTGGAAGCTTTGCTCCTCGGCCGCATCATATTCATCCTGGATCTCGCCGACGATCTCTTCGACCAGGTCCTCGAGCGTGACCAAACCGGCCACACCGCCATATTCGTCGACGACGATGCCCATGTGGATGCGCTGGCCCTGCATCTCGGCCAGCAGCTCGTCCAGCTTCTTGGACTCGGGCACGAAGCTGGCCGGGCGCAAAAGCTCGCGCAGCGAACTGATCTCGCCCTTGCCGCGCCAAACCTTGAGCAGGTCCTTGCCATACAGCAGCCCCTGAATGTTGTCGATGCTGTCTTTATACACCGGCACGCGCGAGTATCCGGCTTCAATGAGCTTATCGCCAGCTTCTTCGATGGAAAAATCGACATCGATGGCAAAGATGTCAATGCGCGGCACCATGATCTCGCGCACCAGCGTGTCGCCGAACTTGATGATCGAAAAGATCATGCGGCGTTCGCCTTTTTCGAGCACGCCCTGGCGTTGGCCGGCGTCAACGAAAGATTTCAATTCGGCCTCGGTGATGGTGACCAGCTGCTGGGTCTCGTCGCCACGGTTGAACATGCGCGTGACCACGAACAGGATCGGGCTCATCAGCAGGCTGATGCCGCGCGCCAGCGGGCTGAGGCGCACCGCCCAGGTCTCAGGGTTGCGCGTGACGCTGCGCTCCACGAAAAATTCGGCCAGCCATATCGCCAGGCCGATCAGCACCAGCGTGCCCAGATTGAGCAGAGTGGGACTTGCCTGCGAATTCGGGATGAGGAAATCGAGCACCAGTCCGGCCATCAGGAAACGCAGCAGCGCCAGCGCGAGGCGCAGGCTGTCACGCAGATTCTTGCGGCGCTTGAGCAGGTCCAGCGTGGTCTCGGCATGCGCGCCGAGCTCGTCGCGCAAGGAGGCCAAGCGCGCCTGGCGCGCGTTGAGTACCGCGGCACGCGTGGCGGTGACCAACAGATCGACGGCTAATATGATGGGGATTAGATAAAGCAACGAGCTAATCGGAATCCTCCCGTTTGCGGATGGCGCGGGCGGGCACGCCGACCACCACGGTGTTTGGCGGCACGTCCTTCGTGACCACCGAGCCGGCACCGGTGCGAGCGCCCTTACCGATCCTGAGCGGCGCCACCAGCATGGTGTCGCTGCCGATGAAGACATCCGCTTCGATGATGGTCTCGTTCTTGTTCTCGCCATCGAAGTTGGCGGTGATGGTGCCGGCGCCGATATTTACATTAGCGCCGATAGTGGCGTCGCCGATGTAAGAGAAGTGGCCCATCTTCGAGCCGGGCCCGAGTTGGGCGTTCTTCACTTCGCCGAAGTTGCCCATGTGCACGTGGTCGCCCAAGTGGGCGCCTTTGCGAAGGTGGGCGAAGGGGCCGATCTCAACATGATCTTCGACGATGGCGTGCTCCACGACGGCAGCCTGGATCTGGCACGCGTCGCCGATGCGGCTGTCGCGCACGCTGGTGTTGGGGCCGAGCACACAATCGGCGCCGATGTGCGTGTCGCCCAGCAGCATCGTGTTCGGCCAGATGACGCTATCCTGGCCGATAGTGACAGTGGATTCGATGTAGGTAGTGTGCGGGTCGAGCATGCTGACGCCGGCCAGCATCCATTTGCTGTTGATGCGGCTGCGCAGGGCGGCTTCGGCTTCGGCCAAATGCTCGCGGGTGTTGACGCCGATGGCTTCGTCCCTGTTTTCCAGCAATATGGCTGCTACTTTTTTCTTCGATTTGACCGCGATAGCTAATAGATCGGTGAGGTAGAGCTCTTTTTTATTGCGAGATGGTTTTAGTTTTTCGAGGGCCGGCCAAAGCCAATCAGCGTTGAAGCAGTAGGCGCCGACGTTTATTTCTTCGATCAACAATTCTTTAGGCGTGGCTTCGGCCTCTTCGATAATGGCGGATACTTTCCCGGCTGAGCGTTTGACTCGCCCGAAGCCGCGCGCGTCTTTTTGCTTGAAGGTCAGCATGGTGAACGGGCCGCTGTTGGCTTTTTGCACGGCTTCCAGCTTGGCCAAGGTCTCTGCGGTCAGCAACGGCAGATCGGCATTAGTGACGATAAGCAGATCGGCTTTGCCGGCTAGCAGAGATCTCGCCTGCAGCAAGGCGTGGCCGGTGCCAAGCTGCTCGGCCTGCTCGGCGAACTCTGCGCGGCTGCCAATAGCGGCGCGGATGTCAGCGGCGCTATGACCGACCACGAGGACAGGCTTGTCCTTGCTGGCGGTCTCGGCAGCGTCAAGCGAGTACATGATCATTGGGCGGCCGCCAAGCGGATGCAGCAGCTTAGGCAGCTTGGAACGCATGCGCGTACCTTTGCCGGCAGCTAGCACTACGACGCGGGTCTTAGATTGTTTGATTGATTTGGAAGCTGGCATGCGTGGGCCTATTCAGCCTCTAGCGTGCCAAGCGAAACAAAGTGAAGCGAGATTAGTATCGGGGGCTCAGGGCTAAGCATTCGTTGGATTCTGTCGGGGCGCCTGGGCTCGAACCAGGATCCACGGCTTCAAAGGCCGGTGTGCTACCATTGCACCACGCCCCAGCGCGGCCTGCTGGCCGAGGGTGAGTTATTCTAACATGGCGAATATTAGGGTGTTTGCGCTGTCTAGTTACAAAAATCCGATTATTGAGTAAAAAAAAATAAGCAGCCTAATTGTCTTCGGCAGGGGCAAGGCCTAGGCGAGCGGCTTGTTCATAGGTGAGCGCCCCGGCGGGTTTCAGCGGAGGCAACTCGGTAGTTTTCCAGTAACGCTCGACCTGGCGTGGGCTGGTGGGCTTGGTTTCGGCCTGATCAAGCAGTTTCTCCAAATGCGGATCCGTATCGGCCAAGTCCGCACTTTTTTCTTGCGCAGCAGCCTTTTCAAGTTTGCTCAAGCTTGGAACCAGGCGCGTGACTGCTTTTTGCAAGGCCTCGGCCAAGGCGGCCATACGCGCGGTTTGCAGCGGCTTGCTCACGACTAGCAAGGCGTAGGCGGCATTAATGCTGGTGAGATGCAAGTGATAGTTTATGCCGCGCACGATGATGAGATCGTCTGCTTGGGCGGCTTTGGTGAAGGCGGAGATACGGCCGGCAGCGAAGAAGGCCGACATGAGATGGGGCATCAGCGAAGTTTCGATCTGCGCGTCGGGCAGAGCGCCGGCGCGGGCGAGGATCTGGCCGCGCTCGTTTATCAGCGCAACCGAGAGTGCCTGCAGGTTGAAACGCAATTCTGCCAGTTGAAGAGAAACTTTTTCCGATGGTCCTTCTATGCCTGCGATCTGCTGCTTGACCACGCTCAATTCGGAAGGCAGAAAGCTTTTGGCCAAGCCAAAGATGCGTTCGACTGCGTCTAACAGATCGGATATTTCCAGCGGCTTGAAGAAGAAGGCTTCGGCGCCGGAGCGAGCGACTTGTTTGCGGATCTCGGGATCGTGCACACCACTGACCAGGATGACTTTGGTAGCCGGGTTGCGGCGACGGAAGCGCGCCATCAACTCCAGGCCAGAGATGCCGGGCAGCAGCACATCAGCAATGAGCAGATCGAAGAGGCCTTTATCAAGAGCCTTAAGTGCGTCCTCGGCTGAGGTGACGTGAATCACCTCGAAGCCTGCATCCAGGCTTTCGAGCCCGGCTTGCAGCACCTGGGCGCTCTCGCGCTGGTCTTCGACCAGCAGTATCCGTTTCGCAGCGGCTTTTGGAGCCATGGCGGGCATTTTATGTGTTTCGCGCGCTGTGCGCCGCGAAATGAACGAGGGAGTTTTGTTAAAGGCGGGCGGGTCCTAAGACCCGCCCCTACAAAGCAAGCAAAGATCCATGACCTGTTGCTTTGGCAAAGGGATTCCTCCCCGTTCGCTACGCTCAGGGCAGCGGCTGCGCTCGGAATGACCGGCCGCGCGCCATTTTAACGAGGAGCTAAAAGCGGGCGAAGCATGGTTTGCCCAGCGATAAGCGGTGAGGGCTTTGAGGACCGGATGTTTTTTTGAAATTTGGGTAGATTGCTTCCCGTTCGCTACGCTCAGGGCAGGCTCACTCCTCGCAATGACGGAAGGGGCCGAGTTAATTGGGTCTGAGTACGACGAGTGGGTGGGCCAGGTCGGGGTTGGGGAGGATAATGAGTGGCACTTGGTAGGCGCTTTGCAAATTCTCGGAGGTAAGAACTTCGGTTGGAGTACCGATGGCGCGGATCTGCCCGTCTACCAGAAGAGCCAGGCGGTCAGCGTATAGCGCGGCCAAATTGAGATCGTGCATAGCGACGAGGACGGCCAGCTTTTGCTCTTTGGCCATGCGTGCGACTAGACCCAGCATGGCAACTTGATGATGCAGATCTAGGTGAGCGGTGGGCTCATCAAGCAGAAGGATGGGGCAATCTTGCGCCAGAGCGCGAGCCAGCAGCACGCGCTGCTGCTCGCCGCCGGAGAGTTCACCGGCGCGGCGCTCTTTTAGCGCGGCGATCTCGCTAACCAGCAATGCCCACTCGACTTTGGCACGATCACCTTCGCCGAGCTGGCCGAGCCAATTTAGATGCGGTGTGCGTCCGAGCGCGACGCATTCCCAGACGGTGAAAGCTGGCGGTAGCTGCGCGGATTGCGGAACGACGGCGAGCAAGCGAGCGCGTTCGATCTCGTTGTAACTACCGAGGGCGCGGTCATTGATGTGGATGCTGCCGGATTGCAGCTGGAGCACGCCGCTGATGGCGCGGATGAGGCTGGTCTTGCCGGCGCCGTTGGGGCCGATCAGGCCGAGCACTTCGCCGGGTGCGAGCTGCAGATCGATTGCGTGCAGGACCGCGTGCGGACCATAAGAAACGCGCAAATCAGATATTTTCAGCATGGCTACCAATACATTTGTGCTTTGGCGCGGCGCAGCAACCAAAGAAAGAAAGGCACGCCAGCGATGGCAGTGATGATGCCGACTGGAATCACCTCGGGGGCGAAGACCATGCGCGCCAGCAGATCTGCGAAGAGCAACGTGGCTGCGCCAGCAAGAATCGATAGCGAAAGCAGACGGCGATGATCGCCACCCCAGATGAGGCGCAGGGCGTGCGGCACAATAAGGCCAATGAAGCCGATCATGCCGGAGAAGGCCACGGCCGCGGCGGCGGCGAGCGAGGCGGCGATGATGAGCAGAATCTTGATGCGCTCGACAGGCAAGCCGAGTTGCTGGGCTTGCTCTTCGCCCGTTTGCAATACATTGAGTTGATGGCCGGAAAGAAGAAGTACGCCAAGCCCGACGACAACGTAGGGCAGCATGGCGACAACCGGCGGCCAACCACTGATGGCGGCGCCGCCCAAAAGCCAAGCGATGGCGCGGCGCAATTCGCTTTGGGAGTAGAGCATGAAGAAAGAGCTGAGCGCGGTAGCAAATGAGGAAACGGCGACACCGGCCAAAATCAATGTGGTGACCGGGACGGTTTTGCCCAGCCGCGCGATCCAGTAAACGATAGCGACCGTGAACAGGGCGCCGATGAAAGCGGCCGCTGGGACCAAGTAGAAGCCGAGCAAAGTGGTGGGCCAGTCTTGCGCCATGACGAACACGGCGCCGAGCCCGGCGCCAGATGCCACGCCGATCAGGTAGGGGTCCGCCAGCGGATTGCGGAACAAGCCCTGGTAGGCTGTGCCGCTGCCGGCCAGTGCGGCGCCGGTGAGCGCCACCAAGACGGCGTGCGGCAGGCGGATGTCGTAAAGGATGGTGGCGTTGGTGGGCGAGAGGATGGCTTGGCCAAACAGAGCTTTGAGAAGCTCAACCGGGGCTATGAAAACAGAACCAAAAGCGACACTGAACAGCAAAGCCAACGCCACAAAAGCGGCGTTGACTAAGAACGGCTGCTTGAATAGAAAGGTGTTGCGCAAGTTCCTAAAAAGGACAGGGCAGCTCTTTGCCCTGTCCTTTTATTTAAACTAGTTGAACTGCTCCGGGTGGAGCAAACGAGCCAGTTGCTCCAAGCCATCGATGAGGCGCGGGCCTGGGCGGCTGATCAAGTTGTCGTCAAAGGGAACGACTTGATCCTTTTGCACCGCGGCTAACTGATCCCAACCTGCGCGGGCGGCCACGAGTTCGGGCGTGGCGCCATAAGCAGCGTCACCCAGCAAAATGAAATCGGGATTTTGCACGAGCAACTCTTCAATGCTGAGTTGCTTATAGCCTTCCAGCGCGGCGGCTGCATTTTTTCCGCAGGCCGTGGTGATGATCAGATCGATGAACGTGCCAGTGCCGGCGGTGTAGGGGGCGTTGGGGTCGCTGAGGCCGTCAACTTCATAAAAGACGGTGGGCACCTCGGTCACGTCAGCGAGAGCGGTTTGCACGGCGGCGACGCGGGCGCGCAAGGCGTCGATCAGAACTGCGGTTTCCTGTTCGTGGCCGGTGAGCTGGGCAACTATGTTCAAGTTCGTGTACAGACCCTCAAGGTCGGTGGGATTGGCCAGCCAAAAGACATTGATGCCGAGCTGTTCCAGTTGGGCAACTTGCTCAGGTGGGGTGATCTCGGCGGCCAGGACCAGGTCGGGCGCCAGGCTGATGATCAACTCGGCGTTGAGTTCGGCGAAGGTGTCACCGATATCAGTGACGTTCGCAGCTTCGGCGGGGAAATCCGAATAGGGGTCGCGGCCAACCACTTGAGCGTCCGCACCGATAGCGAAGAGGATCTCGGTGTTGGAAGGCGCCAGGGAGATGACGCGCTGGGCCGGGGTGGCCAAGGTGACGAGGCGGCCGAGGCCATCTGTGATGCTCATGCCGGTGCCTACAGTGGAGATAGGCTGCGCCTGTACGCTGATCGCGGGCGCTACGCAGAGCGGGGCAACAGTGGCTTGCTGAACGTCGACCTGCGGAGCAGGTAAGGTGGCGGCAGGCGAGCCGCAAGCGGCCAGCAGAGCGAGCAGCAGAATGCTGCGGGATATTAAGTTAAGTTTCATGAGCAAATCTCCTATGCGAGTAAGTTAAACAAAAACCCCTGCACGAGGGCAGGGGAAGCTGCTGAAATCTCAAACCTCCGTTGCCGGAGCTTTGGATTCCGCTAGCACCTCCCTTCTTCGAGGATGTGTGCGAGGGCATATGGGCCGGCGACCTGGCTTACCGCGCGGAGGCGGATCACAGTTGCGGGACAGCGCCGGATTCTCACCGGCTTCGCAGTTTGCTGCTCGATTGAGAGCAGCCACCCACATGCAATGTTAAGGAACGAGTTCACATTGTATAAGGAGGGGGCTGCGGCGTCAAGCGGGGCGCGGATGTTATCATCTTCAACTTAGTGTCAAAAATGGCGGAAGAACGCGTTTATGATTTTGCGGTGATCGGCGGAGGCTTAGTGGGGTTGGCCACGGCGAGGGCGCTGCTGGCGCGTAATCACGGCGCTCGATTGGTGCTGCTGGAAAAAGAAGAGCAGGTGGCGGCGCACCAATCGGGGCGCAACAGCGGCGTACTGCATTCCGGAATTTATTATCAGCCGGGCAGCCTGAAAGCACAGCTAGTCGCCGAAGGCCGTCAGGCGATGCTGGCTTTTTGCAAAGAGAACGACGTGGCTTACGAACTGTGCGGGAAAGTGATCGTGGCTACGCATGAGGAAGAAGTGCCGCGTCTGGATCCGCTTTATCAGCGCGGGCTGGATAATGGACTCGAAGTGAGTCTAATCAATCAAGATGAACTGGTGGAAATCGAGCCGCATGCGCGGGCGCTAAAGGCGATCTGGGTGCCGCAGGCCGGCATCGTGGATTACAAAGGCGTGGCGCAAAAACTGGCCGAGCTATTGCGCGCGCAAGGCACAGACCTGCGCCTGGGAACTGCGCTATTAAGTTTCGAAAATCAAAATGGCGAATTGCACTTGAAGACCACGCGCGGCGAAGTGCGTGCGAGGCTAGCGGTGAACTGCGGCGGATTATTCAGCGATCGGCTGGCGCGGCAAACCGGCGTGGACCCCGGATTGCGCATCGTGCCATTCCGCGGCGAATACTATGCGCTGAAAGGAAAGGCGCGGCAGTTGGTGCGGGGAATGATCTATCCGTTGGCCGATCCGCGTTTTCCATTCTTAGGAGTGCATTTGACCAAGATGACAGATGGTGAAGTGCTGGTAGGGCCGAATGCGGTGTTCGCCCTGCGGCGCGAAGGTTACTTGAGCCGCGATTTTAGTTTGCGGGATACGGCAGAGTCGTTGAGCTATAGCGGTTTCTGGCGACTGGTATTGCCGAATATTGGAACGGGCTTGGGAGAATTGTTGCGTTCGGGCAGCGTGCGCGCTTTTGCGCGGGAGGTGCAGCGAATGGTGCCGGAGATCCAGGCCAGCGACTTGCAGCCGGCGCGGGCCGGGGTGCGCGCCCAGGCGGTGGATAAGGACGGCAAGCTAGTGGAAGATTTTCGTTTTGCGCGCGGCGAGCACTGGCTGCATGTGCTCAACGCACCTTCGCCGGCCGCCACCGCCAGCCTGGCGATCGGCGACTACGTCGCCCAGCAGGCCGCTGAGATGGTTAACTAAACCGGATATGAAAAAAATAACTCTGGTAGTGGGAGCGCGTCCCAATTTTATGAAGGCCGCACCGCTGATCGAGGCAGTGCGGGCCAAGGGGCGGCTGGATGCGAGGCTCATTCATACCGGCCAGCATTTCGATGCCAACATGTCGCAAGTTTTCTTCAAGCAGCTGGGCATGCCGGAGCCGGATGTTTATCTAGATATCCATGGCGGCAGCCAGGCTGAGCAGGTCGGGCGCGTGATCTTGGAGTTGGAGAAAGAATTTTCCAAGCAACCGCCCGATATGGTTGTGGTGTTCGGCGATGTGAACTCGACGCTGGCGGCGGCCGTGGCGGCGAATAAGCTGGGTCTGCCGCTGGCGCATGTGGAAGCGGGGCTGCGTAGCTTCGACCGCAGCATGCCCGAGGAGCACAATCGCATCGTGACCGACATGCTGGCGGATCTGCTGTTTACGCCATCCGTGGATGCCGACGAAAATCTAAAGAGCGAAGGCGTGCCCGCCGAGCGCATTTTCCGGGTCGGCAACATCATGGTGGATAGCTTGCTGCGCTTCAAGCCTGCGGCTGAAGCATTGCAAGCCTGGAAGAAATTTGGCGTGGAACCCATAAACTATGGGTTACTGACTCTGCACCGCCCGTCTAATGTGGATGAGGAAAAGGCATTGGCCGGAATTGTCGTCGCGCTGGTTGAAATTCAGAAGGAAACTCCACTGATATTTCCTGTGCATCCGCGCAGTCGCGAACGGTTAGCGAACAGTAAGCTGCTAACTAAATTGGAGACGAGTGGCGTGCAGGTTGTTGAACCGATCGGCTATCTGGAATTCCTGAGTTTGATGACCCAAGCACGCTTCATGCTGACTGATTCGGGGGGCATTCAAGAGGAGAGTACCGTTTTAGGCGTGCCCTGCCTGACCGCACGCGAAAACACGGAGCGCCCGATCACGCTGGAGATGGGCAACAATCGGCTGGTGGGGAACAGCACGCAAGGGATCCTGGATGGATATCGCGCCATGCTGGCCCAAACGGTGACGCCGCGGCAGCCGGAGCTATGGGATGGCCAGACGGCAGGGCGCATCGAAGCCGTTCTTGCCGAACATCTGAGCTAGTTCGCGCTTCAACTCCTATTGACATTCGATTTTCGGCATGTGAGAATTCACTTTCTGAATTCTCATGAAACAACGCGAATACAAACTGCTTGAAGCCATTGCTGAAGACGAAAACGCAACCCAAGCCGGGCTGGCGGAACTGCTTGGTATGGCAGTGGGCAGCGTCAACTGGTACATCAAACGCCTGATCGGGCGCGGTTATCTCAAGGCCACGCGCATGGACCGCACGCGGTTGCGCTACAACATGACGCCCGAAGGCATTGCAGCTTTCCGGCGCAATGCCACTCAGTATGTCAAAGATTCGCTTAAGGTCTATCACCAGTTGCGCCAACAAGCCAAAGACATAATCATCGATCTGAAAGCGAGGGGGATCGAAAGCGTTTCGATCGAGGGCAGCGACCCCGCGCTGGATATCTTCCGTTTGAGTTGCTTGGAATTGAAGTTTCCCCTGGCCGAGCAGCCTGGCAAATGGTCCGTGCATATTGTTGAAGGTGAGTTCCGATTGGAACGCAAGGACGTGGCCGTAGGTGCGCGGAGGATCGTGTGAGCGCAACCAGCGTGAAGACTCAGACTACGCGCTTGCCCGCGGGCAGGCTGCGCGAATTTGCCAAGGAAGCGTTTCTACGCGCCGGCGTGGATGAAACAGTAGCGGAAGAGACCGCCCGCGCGCTGTGGCTGACCAGCTTGCGCGGCGTGGACAGCCACGGCGTGCGCTTACTGCCGCATTACATTGCGAGTATCGAAGGCGGGCGGCTGAATCCAAAACCAAATTTCAAATTCGAGCAAACCTCAGCATCGACTGGGCGATTGGACGCAGACCACACATTAGGGCACGCGGCGGGTATGGAAGCCATGCGGCACGCAATCCAACTGGCGAAAGAAGCTGGGATGGGATTTGTGTCCGTGCGCAATTCCAGCCATTGCGGTGCTATGGCGACCTATGCGCTGGAAGCCTGCGCGCAAGACATGATCGGGCTGGCGTATACGCACGCGACGGCGCGGCTGAAGACGCCGAACGCGGCGCGGCCCTTCTTAGGAACCAACCCGATCTGTTTCGCGGCACCGATGGCGAAAGAAGAGCCATTTTGTTTCGATGCGGCGCCGACGGCGTTCAGCTTCAACAAAGTGAAGCAGTATGGCGAGATGGGCAAGTCCTTGCCGCCGGATGTGGCCGCGGACAAGAATGGAAAGATGACACTCGATCCCTCGCTGGCCGATCAACTTTTGCCGATTGGCGATTACAAAGGCTTCGGGCTTTCGCTGATGGTCGAGATCTTGTGCGGTCTACTGGCGGGTATGCCGGCAGGGCGCGAAGTTTCGAGCATGTTCGGCGCCCCGCTTTCCGAGAAACGATACTTGGGACAATTCTATGGCGCCATGCGCATCGATGTGTTTGAAGACGTGGGGCGCTTCAAGTCGCGCCTGCAGCAATTGGTGGATCAATTACGCGGTGAAGCGCGGCAGGATGCCAATATTCCGATCCAAGTAGCGGGCGACCCGGAGAAAGCTGCGCAGCGCGAGCGTGAGCAGAACGGCATTCCGCTTTACGCAAACGAACTTGAAAGTTTGAACGCTCTGGCGGCGCGATTAGGTATGGAGCCTTTGCTGTAATGGCGACCGGCAGCAAGCCTTCGGTGTACGCGTTCATTCCGGCGCGGGGAGGCTCGAAAGGTATCCCGCGCAAGAATTTGGCGGAGCTAGCCGGCAAACCGCTGATCGCGCACGCTATTGCGCAGGCCAAGGCGAGTAAGCGCATCGATCACGTGTTTGTGAGCAGCGAGGATGCGGAGATCCGCAAAGTAGCGGCAACCTTCGGCGCAGAAGTGATCGATCGCCCGGATGAGTTTATTCACGACAACAGTGTCCAGGAAGTGGATCGCTTGCTGAAATGGACCGTGCTGGAACTGGAAAAACAAAACCATCGTATCGATATCGTTGTACTGCTGTATGCTACCTCGCCGTTGCGACAGGTCGAAACCATCGATGAAGCCATCCGTATGGTGGCTGAGGGTGGCTACGATTCGGTGCTCTCTTTATATGAAGATATCACTTATTTGTGGCGGCGCGAAGGCGACACCGTGGCGCCGACCAATTACGACGCGGCCACGCGCGGGCCGCGCCAAAAAGAAAACTGGAACCAATGGGGCGAGAACAAGGCAGTCTACGTGGTAAAGCGAGAGCTACTGGTGAACAGCGGCGTGCGGCTGGGTGGGCGCATCGGCTATGTGGAAATGCCCAAGTGGCGCTCGGTAGATATCGACAAACCAGAAGATCTGGAATTGGTGCGCAAGTTATATGAAGTGCGAGGATTGAGCTAGCATGGCCGGCGCGAAAAGCTGCCGCCTGTGCGGCTCCAGCAAGGTGAGCTTGGTATACGACGGCCCGATCCGCGCGGGCGGAGCGGATAGTGGGACGGTGGATGACTATCGCGTGCTGGGCTGCGCGGAATGCGGAGTCGAATTCCTCGATCCATTCCCGACTGACACCGAGGCTTATTACCAGGGCGAGCAGTATTGGGTGGACCACCATGGGCCGGTGAACGTGGTCAAGCTGCAAGCCAAGCATGGCCCCGAACAAAAGCGTTGGTTTGCCGAGGTAGGCAAACAGAATTTGCGAGGCAAGCGGCTGGGCGACTTCGGCTGTGGGATCGGCATTTTCCTGGACATGGCCAAAGGCGTTGCTGCAGAAACGGTAGGTGTGGACCTGGCCGAACATTTCAAGGCGCACCTGGAAAACAGCGGGCATCGCTTCGCTCATGGGGCGCCGGAGCTAAAGCCAAGCTCGCTGGATGTAGTTGTTTCCTTCGATACTTTGGAACACGTGCCCGAAACAAAAAACTTTTTGAAAGATATTTACGGAGTGCTGGATAAAGGCGGGCAACTTTTCATTGGCGTGCCGAACCAGCGCGACTTTCTCAAGAAACTAGTGCCAGACTATTTGCCATTCTTCTATCATCTCTCGCACCTGTATTACTTCAATGAAGAAGCCTTGCGCCGCGCACTCAAAGAAGCTGGATTCAGAGATATTCAGGCAAGCTTTGTACACAAATATGACCTGATGAACATGATCGTTTGGGCGCGCGACCGCAAGGGAATCGGCACCAAAGGGAGCGAAATTTTCGATGGAACCACCGAAGAAGATTTTCGCGCCGACCTGGAACGGCAGGGCGTCGCCTCGCATGTGCTGATGAAGGCGGTGAAGTGATGGCCGGCAAGATATTTATCACCGGCGCGTTTGGCATTGTGGGCACGGCCTTGGCTGATCTGCCAGGCGAAAAAGTGCTGTTCGATAGGCAAATACCCGCCGAATTTCAGGGCAAGCCCAATGTCGTGCACGGCGATATTCAAGACCGTACACTGCTTGAAAAATCGATGCAAGGTTGCGCGACGGTAGTGCATCTGGCCGCTAGCGCAAGCGTAGAGAGCTCCTGGGAGCAGGTCCTACAAAATAATATTTTCGGTACCCAAATTTTACTCAAGGTAGCTGCTGCCCTAAAGGTAGAAAGAGTGATTTTTGCAAGCACCAATCATGTCGTAGGAATGTACGAGTTACACAACAAACCCCAGATTTATGAGCCCGGTCATGGCATCATGCTTACTAAAGACGTTGAGCCACTACCAGATTCTTCATATGGCGTAAGTAAATTATTGGGCGAAAGCCTAGGGCGTTATATGGCCGAAAAAGAGAATGGCCCTAAATTTTATGCTTTGCGAATTGGCACGGTGTTGAGAAAAGAACATGAGTATCTGTATGGGGTCTCAAACGAAGATGTAAAGGAGAAAAAATATGAAGCAGGAAGTGATGATTATATTCAAAGTGCAAAACGGTTACAGGCCACATGGCTATCTGGCGAAGATTTGGTCCAACTAGTGCAGCTTTGTGTGGACTACCAGGGTCCACCGTTCGATATATTTTATGGAGTTAGTGATAATCCCACTCGCTGGCTGGATATTGAGTATGCCAAGAAACAATTGGGCTACAAGCCGCAGGATAGCGGCGCCAGATTGAAAGCAGCACCGGTGATGGCGTGATCTCGGTCATCATTCGTTCGAAGAACGAGGAGCGCTGGATCCGCGAATGTTTGCGGCGCATCCAGGCGCAGACGGTCAAAGGTGTTGAGGTCGTGCTGGTGGACAACCACAGCAGCGACCACACGGTCGAGCGCGCCAAGCAAACGTATCCCGGGCTCAAAGTAATATCGATCGACGATTACCGGCCCGGACGCGCCATCAATGCCGGCATCCGCGCCTCGAAGGGAGAATATATTGCGATCCTTTCGGCGCATTGCCTGCCGGTAAACGACAACTGGCTGGAAACGTTGATCTCCGATTGCAAAGAGGAAACCGTTGCAGGCGTCTATGGTCGCCAGATTCCTACCAGTTACTCGACGGCGCAAGACAAACGCGATCTGTTGGTCACGTTTGGTTTAGATAAGCGCATCCAGAAGAAAGATATTTTCTTTCACAACGCGAACAGCCTTATCCGACGCGACGTGTGGGAACACTATCCCTTCGATGAAGAGGTGGGCAACATCGAAGACCGGGTGTGGGCCAAGCAGGTGATCGAGGCCGGGCACGTACTGATCTATGAGCCTGAGGCGGCGGTTTATCACTATCATGGCATTTACCAGAATAATGACGAACAGCGCGTCGAGGGTGCGGTGCGCGTGATGGAGATCTTGGATCAGGCGCAGCCGCGCGATGGGCAGCCGGTCAACCCGGCGGCGCTGGAGATTGCGGCAATTATCCCGGTGCGGGGTCGTAACGCAGTCGACTCGAATGAAGAATTGATCAGCAAGAGCATCGAGGCGGCGAAAGCGTCGAATTATATTGACCGGATTATTCTTGCTACGGATGACAAAAATATTGCCAAGCAAGCTAAGGGCTGGGGAGCGGAAGCGCCTTTCGTGAGACCGGCAGAGCTTTCGGATAAAGGAGTGCGCTCCGATGAAGTGCTGAAATACTGCCTGGAACAACTGGAAGCCGATTCTTATTATCCCGATCTCGTTGTTCCGCTTGAAGTTACTTACCCTTTTCGCCCGGCGGACTTGCTAGATAAATTGATCGAGCGTTTGATGGAATTCGGACTCGATACAGCCATCGCAGCGCACTCTGAGCACCGCCCCTATTGGCCCAAGGATGCTGAGGGGTTGGTGCTGGCGGAGGAATATGCACAAACACGCCAGGAGCGCACGCCGCTTTATATCGGGCTGCTCAGTTTGGGATGCGTGACCTACGCGGAGTTTGTGCGCCAGGGCTCGCGGTTGGGCAAACGCATAGGAATTTATGAGGTTGATGATCCTTTTGCCGCCATTGAGATCCGCGAGCCGAAGGATTTGGCTCTCTTGGACCTGCTTAACAGTGCGGTGCCGAAATGGCGAGCGCAGGCTGCCTGAAAACTCGGATATTCAAAAATGAAACTCGCATTCATCGCGCACCGCGCCAACTATCTGAAACATTATGGACCGATCATCGATGCGGCGCTCGGGCGCGGCTGGCAGGTGGAATGCTGGCTGCAGCAAACCGGTGGCGTAGGCAAACAGCACCTGAACATTACGCCAGAAATGTTTCAAAAGATCTGGGGTGAGCGCGTGAGCACGCGAAATTTTGAAAAGAGAGTGCAGGCTGCTGATCTGGTGAATGCACACAAGCCCGACGCGATTATCTCCCTGCATCCGCGCAGTTCGTATTTTGAGCGCGGGACTGACGTACCAATCTTCATCACTTTGCAACACAGCGTGGACACTTTCGTCGAGGCAACCCCGCAGGAGTTGGCTAGCTCGGATCACCTTTGCTTGTTTACTCCATACTGGCTGGAATATGCAACTCAGTATTACGAATTGGCAGGTGTTGCTAATGCCAATGAAGTTGAGACGGCGCTGGCTGACAAGGTGACTTATACCGGCTTCGCACAGATGGACGCCTTTGCCAACATCGACCCAGCTGAAGTGCGCAGGCGCTGGGGAATCGATGCTGAGCAGCCTGTGCTGCTTTTGCTGCCCCTGGACCTGGCCGGCTGGCCGGGCGCCTGGCCGCCTTTCTTTGCGGCCACGAGCGCGCTGAAACAATGGCGAGCATTGCTGCGCGGCGGAGCACAATTTGTGGGGAAGTATTGGCAGTGGGCGATTAAGGGTTGGAATGATCGTTCGTTGACTAACGCTATTGCTCAATTTTGCAAAAAGAATAACGCTTTCCTGTTGGTAAAAGGCCGCGAAAAGGATCCGTTGCGCTCGGTGCTGTTGGAAAAAGCGGACAAAGCTTTCTATGATGACTCGCACTATCCGCCCACGATATTTGAAGCCATCGCCATTGCAAGCTTGTGCGTCCTCTTTTACAGCACGGCAGCACAAGAAGCTGCCTATGCGGGCGTGCCCAGCATTTGCGTCGACCGGCCTAACAAGGATCTGGTGAAACACAAGTTGTGGCGGCGCAAAGAGGCCGGCGGTCCGTACAACTATTCTGGTGTGGTGGATTGGATGACCATCCCGCAAATGATCACTGAGTTGCCACGCAGGTCGCTGGCGGATTTCAAAATCGATGCGCAGGCGCGGCAAGATTATTTGCTGAAATACAACGGCCCGGCTGACCACAAAGCCAGTGAGCGCATATTGAATTTAGTTGGCAGGGTTAGCTAGCGAAATGAAAAGGCAGTCCGATCTTCGGCAATTCTGGACGCTGTTGGTCACCTACATGCGTCCCTACTGGCGACAGGTGCTATTCACGCTGCTCTTGTACTTTATTGCCAGCCTGCTAACCGCGGCGCAGCCGATGGTGACCGCGCCCATTCTGGAGATCGCGGTGAAGGGTCCGGATGCGTTCAATCAGCTGGCCAACCCGGCGCCCAGCAGTTTGAGTGAAGTCAACCTAAACAATATCGGCCAATATTTGTTGCACTTGTTTTTCCCCCAGCAGGCGGATGCCTGGCAGGTGGTGCTTTCGATCGCGATTATCTATTTGTTGATCTCGGTGCTGCTCTACCTGTTGAACTTCGCGGTATTCATGTTGGCGACATGGACGCGGGTGCGGGCAGGGCGCGATATGCAAGCCGGATTATTCGCGCACGTGACCGGCCTCTCGTTGGATTTCTTCAACGCGCGCCGCACGGGTGAACTGATTTCGCGGCTGGACAAAGACACGGATGCGGTGGTGTTCGGGCTCGAGAGCATTGCCAGGACGCTGATCGTTTCCACGCTATTGGTGGCCATTTACGGAACTTTGCTGATCAGGACCAGCTTGCGGCTTAGCTTGTTCGTGGTGGCTGCAGCCGCGGCGCAATATATTTTCGTGCAGGCGATCAGGCGGCCGGTGCAGAACCGCGTGCGCGAGCAATTCAATATGCAAGCCAAGGTCACCGCGTATTTGCAGGAAGTGCTGTCGAACATCCGCATTGTCAAATCTTTTGTCGCCGAAAAATATGAGCTGACGCGACTTAGAGCTTTGTCTAAGCAAGCTTCGCAAGCTGTTATGCGCTTTACTTTTTATAAAAATGTAGATGAACCTGCTACCTTTATTATTAATTCAGTGGTCAATGTCGTCATCCTGTTGTTTGCCACAAGTGAATTGTTGTCAGGAAGACTAACCACTACTGGCTTTTTCTTATATCTCTACGTAGGCAGATCGGTGCTTGACCCGCTCACAAGTTTGGCGCGCACTATCAAGGTTATCCAGACCACGGTGGCTACTAGCGAAAGAGTGCAGGAACTGTTTGCCCAAACCGCATCTGTTCAAAACGGTGAAACTGTCAAAAAGAAATTCGAGACCGCAATAAATTTCAAAAATGTTTCATTTGCCTATGGCGCCGACAAGGTGCTTCAAGATATTGAACTTGAAATTAAAAAAGGTTCTATCGTCGCTTTGGTGGGCCACAGCGGCGCAGGCAAATCTACGATTGCGGATATGGTATTGCGCTTCTACGATCCACAATCGGGCCAGATCACAATTGACGAGGAAGATCTGCGCAGCTTAGACCTTGAAGCGTATCGCAGGCTAATCGGCGTGGTTTCGCAGGATAGCATTTTGTTTAATTCGAGTGTGGCGGAAAACATTGCTTACCCAGACGGGATGTTCAATCAGACGCGGGTAGAACAAGCCGCGCGTGTTGCTAACGCCTACGAGTTTGTAGAAAACTTGCCAAAAGGCTTTCAAACTTTTATCGGTGACCGCGGAGTCCTTCTCTCTGGCGGGCAAAAGCAACGTATCACCATAGCGCGAGCCGTCTACCACCAGCCCCAAATTTTGATCTTGGATGAGGCGACCAGCTCGCTGGATACCGAATCAGAACGACTCGTGCAACAGGCGATCGACAATGTGATCAAAAAAACGACAGCCATTGTGATCGCTCATCGCTTGTCTACTGTTATCCACGCGGACAAGATAGTGGTAATGGATCAAGGCCGCATAGTTGACCAGGGCAAACATAAGGAGTTGCTTGAGCGCTGCGATATCTATATTCGGCTGTGCGAGCTGCAATTTGATACTAAAGACCAATTGACCGAAAAAGCAGGGATCGGAAGCGGAACATGAGCAAGGCAAGCACAGCTACTTTGGAG
>JBKJWG010000069.1:0-9859 GCA_046716985.1 Anaerolineales bacterium
ATCCAACGCCGACACGAACTTCTTCCGTAATAAGCTGCGCCATGATCTGCTGCCTTTGCTGGAAACTTACGCACCAGGCTTCAAGACTCGCTTGCGCCACAGCGCCGAATTGCTTGCTGCCGATTACGACGTGATCGAAAGATTGGCTCAGGATGCCTGGCACCGCTGCCTCGCGCAACGCGGCCCGGATTTCCTTGCCCTCGATCGCGCTGCCTTCCTTGCTGAGCCGCTCGCATTGCAGCGCGCCCTGCTGCGCCGCGCTCTTGGCGAACTGCGCCTGCAGCAACGCGACCTCGATTTCGACGCGGTCGAGCGCGCGCTGGTCGCGATTCGAGTCGGAGCTACCGCGCCGCAAGATTGGTCGGCCGGGCTCTATGTCATGGTTGAGGTGCAAAATATCTGGGTTGCCGATTGGGCCGCTGAGTTGCCCGCCGATTGGCCGCAGGCGCCCGCGGACGCCGTTCATATTGAAGCACCCGCCAGTCTAGAACTGAATTCCGGCTGGCGACTCTCACTGGCCGAAGTTGACGCGCAAGGCTTGCAAGCGCTCGCAGAGCAGAATCGCGATGGCTACCAAGCCTGGTTGAATTTCGACGCGTCCGGCGACGAATTGCTGCTGCGCCGCCCGCGCCCCGGCGATCGCTTCCAGCCGATGGGCATGCCCATCGGTTCGCTCAAGCTATCGGATTTCTTCATCAACGAAAAGCTGCCGCGCCGAGCGCGGGCAGCTTGGCCGTTGTTGTGTAAGGGAGACCAGATCGTTTGGGTGCCGGGCTACCGGCTGGCGCAGCCAGTTCGGCTGCAGGCAAGCAGCGGGCGAGCCCTGCACGTGCAGCTGGCGCGCGCTGGCTAAAACATCTGCAGCTGTTCTTCAGCTCTCAAGCGATTCAATTTCATTCCGAGTTCGCGCCATTGAATTTCAGAGACGCCCAATTTCTGGCGTACTTTGTTTTCTTCCACACCGCCGCGCAGGTCACTGAGCGCGCAGGTCCAGCGGCACATCAGGAACGAGAGTTGCTTTTTGAATCCTGCTTCTTTGCCCAGGTCCTCAAGTAAATATTCCAGCCGCCTCGGCGACCAGGGGAATAGCCCTTCACTGAGATCGTATTGCTGGCGATACTCTTCATATGCTTCCACCCATTCGGCGGGCAAAGCGATCTTGCGTTCCTTGTAGCGATTCTTCGCGCTGGCATAGCGCACGAACAGAATCGCGCCTTCGGGCGCGTTCAAGTCCACGTGATTTATAGTCAGCGTCAGGCTTTCGCCTTTTTTGATGCCAGTATGGAGCAGCAAAGATAAAAGGGTATACGCCCGCGCGTCGCCCTTGCGGCCGCGCCGCCGGCGGTTGGCGATCGCCAGCACTTTGTCCATCTCATCTGCGCTCAGCACCTCGGGCAGCGGGCTGAGCACGCTCTTTTGCAGCACGCGCTCGGCCGGGTCCGCCAGCGCCGCGCCGCTGCTTTGCAGCCAACGGAAGAACGCCTTGAGCGAAGTGATACGCCGCGCCAGCGTCTTGGGGCTGCATTCCACGCCGCGCTCGAATTGCATCCATTGCAGAAAATTGTTCAGATCGTTGGTGGTAATCGAGCCCACCGCCTGGTCGGCGGGCAGGTAACTGGCCAGCAGGCGCACGTCGGCAGTGAAGGCCTTGACCGTGTGGATGGAAGATCCCTGGTCTTGCAGGTAGCTGTCCCAGGCCTGGATGGCGGGCGGCAGCGGGGTGCGCGCTTGGATTGCGATCAAACCGACGGCTTCAGTCATGCATTACCTCGAAAATATTGCGCATAGTCATAGATTATAAGCTGAGTGTAGAGTCCGAGAGGGGCTTTGTCAACAGAAAAGCGCCAGGCAAATTAAGTTGTATAACCATGTACAATCAAAGAGCTTGAGCAACCAAATCCCCTTCTATGATTTACATTTTAATCTTTCTTTTGAAATAGGATGCAAGTAAATCTTTAGGAGAAACCGTTGGCTAAAAAATCCTCTCAAAAGACAAGTCTCAAAAAGTCGTCCGCTCGAAAACATAGCCTTGCTAAGAAGCCCAGCACATTTCGCGCAGAATATTTCGCCTTGGGAATCGCAATCGGGGTTGCCATCGGCGCGGCCCTCGATGATTATGCAGTAGGATTTGCAATTGGCATCGCCACGGGCGCGGTGCTAGCCAAAAAGCGCTAACTCATCAGCGTCCGCGCTGGCGTGCAGCTGGTCGACGCCACTACGTTGCTGGTTGAATACCAATCAGGAGATTGCGCGAGTCTGAAGCCTTTTCCAATCTGTAACCTTCATTCGTTAGCACTAGCTCAATCGCCTCACAAATAGTCACGCTGCGCTGCGTTGCGATTGCATATTGTTGATAGAATAACAAAGAACTAATATGAAATACGTATTTATCACTTTCAATGCCTTGGCGCTTCCGGTTGCCTATAAGCTCCAACAGGAAGGTCATGAGGTCATTGTTGGCCAGATCGAAGACGTAAAAGATTACGTCATGGAAGAAGAGACTAGCAAAGCAGAAGAAACCGAATTCAATAAAAAACGCCGCCTCGATCTTTTCAAAAGAATGCTGGAAATCCGTCCTGCGGCTTCGGTCATCGACATGTTGCTGAAGTCGGATGCGAAAGATTACTTTGTCTTCTTTGAAGAGAATAATTTGTATCGCTGGGCAGATAAGATAAGGCATCTACCCTTTGAAGGTAATTTCCCCACAAAAGAAGACTATCTCTTCGAGATCGATCGCGATTTCGCCAAGAAATTCGTCAGAAAACACTATCCCAGGCTGTACACTCCCGACGTAAAGGAATTTTCCACAATTGACAAAGCTGTTAAATTCCTGCGCGAAACAAAAGAGGTCTGGGTCCTAAAAGGAAAAGATGACGCTGCACCGACTTTTGTTCCCGATGTGGAAGCTCCCGATCTTGCCAACGCCCAGGTCATCGACATGCTTGAAAATTTCCCAGCCAAGTATATGAAGCTCGGCTTTATATTGGAGAATTTCATTCCGTCAATCGTTGAACTAACCCCAGAAATTATGTTCTACGATGGTGTGCCTCTCTTCACAACTGTCGGCATCGAAAATAAATCCTTTGGCAGCGGCAATCTTTCCATCCAAACCGGCTGCGCCGAGGACCTTGTTTTCCCAACCTACATGGAAGACCGCATCAATCGCATTGCCTTTCCGCCCATCGTCTATGAAATGGCGCAAAAGCATAAAGGTCTATTTATATGGGACGCCTCCCTGCTTATCAATAGGAAAGACGGGAAAATTTATTTCGGCGAGTTTTGCAGCAACCGCCCCGGCTACAACTCGTTTTTCACTGAACTTGCCCAGGTGAAAACCGTGCATGAATTCTTTGCATCCTGCGTCGAGAAAATTCCGGCGCTAAAGCCCGGCACAGTTGGCACCTCGCTTCGCCTTTTCAACATGAACAGGGATCAGGATAACCAACAGTTATCCGAGAACATGACCGTTAATTACACAGCCGAAATTGAAAAGGATCTCTGGCTGTGGGATGTGAAACGGAATCGGTCCGGGAAGATATTGACTGTGGGGACGGATTGGAATCTGGCCATCATTACGGGCGCAGGAAAGTCAATTAACGAAGCGGTGGATAAGCTTTACAAGAACGTAAATGGCTTTTCTTTTGTCGGTTCGTATTACCGTTCTGAAGACGATTATATTTCGCAGGATTATTCAACTTCTATACTTAACCGTTTGAACTATGGGCTGGACCGCGGCCTTTATCGCCTGCCGTTCGACGTCCGCATTGGAGAGATACAGACCCGCTAGGTAAGGAAATGGAGCGTAGTGAGATACAGCGTTCGACCGTTCCAGATTTCACAATGTTTTCCTTTCAGGCGAAAACCCAACCATGGCGGTCTCCCTTGCGCCAGCATTTGCTCGGTCCAAAATTTTTCCATGTTTCCTAACCCCTACACTGCTTGACCCCTAGGCAAACAGGGTTAGCATTTAGAGGCATAGGTCAATTTTCGATCCATCGCTCGCAAAGTGACTAGAGGAGGAAACAAAATGAAATACAAGCAGCGCATTTTTTCCGTTTTGATTGCTTTTGCCCTTTTGTTTTCGAGTGTGGCTCCGGCTTTTGCAGCGAATTCCCAAGCCGCCGACAAAGTGCAGGTGCAATTCCAGAACAAAACTGGTGCGCCAGTTCGCATCAGCTTTACAGGCCTAGCCTCCGTTTCATTTAACTTGGGAACTGGCAAAACAAAGGCCGAGCTGGCTCCCGGTACTTACAAATATTCATACCAAGCCTGTGACAAGACCAACATCGGAACTTTCAAGGTCAGAAGTAATGGCGATACCCCCTCACATTGCCCAAGTGTGCAAACAGCAGTTCGGGTGGCACCAAGAGCGTTTTATTTACAATCCGAAATGATACTTGACCAGGCTTTGTATTTTGTTTTCACGGGTCCTAAGACTTATTACTTCACAGTCTTAAGCGGTCCAACGGGTAAGCTCACCGTTGAGGCAGGTAAATATAAATACACAGTCTCGGGTTATGGTTGCGGTGGCTATAGCGAAGATACAGGCACTCTGAACCTCAAAGGCAATTTTAAGTGGCGCTGGTATTGCGGATAGAAAATTGAACCTGTAAAAAACGCGCCGTAGAGGGCGGGTTTTTTCTTGGTGCTCCATACTGGCAACTTAATTTTTATCGCTACTTCTCCTACGGCGTAGGCGTTCCTACCTGGCCCTCGATGCGGATAAAGAACAGGTTCGTCTTGCCCGCGTTTTCCTCGTCCGGCACTGAAATGATCATCAGGCCAACCTGGTTGCTGCCTTCTTCCTTGGCAAACACGCAGAAGAGTCCCACCTGGTCAATGCCTTGGTCGCTGCCGCTCAAGCAAGTAGATTCGTCGCTTTGATCCCAGCCCGCGGCAATCATCAGGTCAGTGGTGTAAAAACTTTCTATTTCTGCTGCAGTGCGGTTGGTGGAAAACACGATCCAGTCCGCGCTGGCCTGGCCTTGGGCAAGGATCTGGCTCATCATGGTCTGCATCATTACCTTGGCAACAACGGGGATGTCCAAATTTGAAGAGTCGAGGCCATCCATGCGCGGCACGTCAGCCCACAATTGCGCTGCGGCGGTGAAGCTGGTGTCGCCGGTGATCGTATTGCTGATCGTATCGCCCACGGCGTTCGTTACAGTGTCAGTCAAGCCGCATGCCAGCGAAGCCAGCAGCAGGATCGCTACGACCATACTAGTTTTTGTCTTTTTCGTCATCGTTCCTCCGGGAATAGTGATCGCTCAACAATATACCTTAAACCGCAAGCGGCTACTTGTGCAGATTGCCATGACTAATAAACTGTCATCAGACGGATTCCTCGTCGGGCAGCGCCAAAAGAAGGCGTTAGCGCCCTCGCTCGGAATGACAAAGGTTTACAGGACAGGGTGAGGAAAGATGAAGGAAATTTATCGCTGCGAACTGAGCGCCTGCTGCATGATCGCCAGTACATCATCACGGATGGGCAGCAGCACCGCCCCACCGCTGAAGGTTGTCCACGGCGTCACCTCGTCAGGGCCAATGGCGTAGTGATGGATCTGGTTGTTGCTGCCCACCGCGCCAGCCAGCGGCAACAGCGCAAGGGCATCGGCAAGTCCCATATCGGTCCTCACTAGTGTCTTATATTGTTCATAAAGCTCGGGCGCCTTGGCGATGGCGTCCAGACTGAGTAAGCGAAAGAAGATGGCGATGAGCACTTCTTGCTGGCGACGCGTGCGGTCGAAGTCGCTCGAGGTGCCGCGCGAGCGTACGTACCACAGCGCCGTTGCGCCATCCATCAGCACGTTGCCGGCCGGCACGCTGAAATCGCCGGGGCCTTCGCGCTCATCGGTAATGCCTTGAGCCACCTGCACGTTGATGCCGCCCAGCGCGTCGATGATGCTGACGAAGCCAGAGAAATTGATGAATACGTAATGATCGGGTTTGACGCCGAAGTTGTAAGCAAAGGTTTGCGCCAGCAGCTCGAAATCGCCGTGCGCCATGGTCGCATTGATGCGGTTCATGTGCCAGCCGGGCTGGTAGACGTAAAGATCACGCGGGAACGAAGTAAGGCTGACGCTGTTGTCTTTGGTGTTGAGCGTGAGCAGCTCGATCACGTCGGTGCGGAAGCCGCCATCGTTCGGGCGCTGGTCCGACCCCAAGAGGAGGATATTTACCTGCCCCTCAAGTTGAGCAATCAGGCCAAGCGGAGTGGGGATCTCCATATCCGAGGCTTCGCTGGGCGGCGCAAAGGCGCCGAAACTGGGGCCCTTGGGCACATCGGCAACCATCTGTTGGTCGCTATTGACGATGGAGACTTGTTGATCCGCCGGCTGATCGGCGGCAGCAATGCTTGGCAAGAATGGGGTCGACGTGGGCGTGCCTTGAGCCGACGCAAAACCGCCTGCGCCATTGGGCAGGCAGGCGCTAAAAAGCAGCGCCGGGATAACTAGGGAAAGCAAAATGATCTGACGTGTCATTGTCAATCTGTAGTGCAATATTTGAGCCAGTTATGAGGATTAACGAAGGTGGGGAACTTCTGTTCCCGACCTCATTTGTGGTTTGTAGGGGGTTAAAACCTGCCCGCTTCCCAATTGTGTCATTCCGAGAAGCGCTTGGCGCGACGAGGAATCCTCGTAACGATGTCTTCGGAAATACCCTCGATCCGCAGATTTAAGAAGGAATCGGAGCCTGCCCTTGCTCCAGCGGCAGCAACACACTAAACGTAGCCCCCGTGCCGGCTTCGCTCTCCACCCAAATGCGCCCACCCAAGGCCAGGGACAATGTCTCGGAGATGCTCAGCCCCACGCCCGAATCGCCTACCCCCTGGATGACTGGGTTCTTGGCGCGATACACACGTGAGAACACACGCGGCAGGTCCTCATCCGGGATGCCACCGCCGGTGTCGCTGACCTGGATCAACACATATTCACCCAGCTCGGGCTGCTCCTCGACCACCGCGCGCAGCGTGATCGAGCCTTCAGCCGGAGTGGCAGCATCCGCATTCTGCAGCAGGTGATAGAGGATCTGCTGCAGCGCGTCGCGGTCGGTATTGAGCTGCGGCATCTGGCGCGGCAGGTCGACGCGCAGGGTGATGCGCTTCTCCTGCAATTGGCTGCGCAGCTGGCCGATGGCGTCGTCGAACACCGCGCTCAGGTCCACCGGCTTGCGCATCACGTTGTAGCCGCTGCGATCCAGCTCGGCAATGCGGATCAGATCGTCGATCAGTTTGTTCATGCGCTCGCTGGACGAGCGCACGCGCTCCAGAAATTTACGCTGCAGCGCGCCGAGGATGCCCACAGACTCTCCCAACAGCAAGTCGGTGTAGCCGAGAATAGAGGAGAGCGGCTGGCGCAACTCCTGCGCGATCGAAGCGATTAGTTCCACTTGCTCGGCCGGGATCTTGGCGCCCGGCTGTTGTACGCCGGACTCCAGCATGGCTTGCTGGGCTGCGTCCAATTTGGATTGCAAGCCGGCCACCTCTTCCATAGCCAGGCGCAATTCTTCTTTCGCCTGGCTGGCTTCGATGCTCATCGGTCTGGCGGCGATGCCGCTCGATTCCAGGGAGGCGAGCGCCTTCCTTAGCTTGTCATTTTCTTCTTGCAGCGCGGTCACCACGTCGCCGCTTTCAACGGCGACCTGGCCGTTGGCTGCGGCTTCGGCGGTTTGCAATTCGTCGATGTGAGCCAGCAGGCGATCAATATCTTCGCGATAGCGCAGGTTTTCGGAGGCCAGCACCTCCAACTCCTGGCGCGTTTGGCCCAACTCTTCTGTCACGGGGGCCATCAGTTCGGCCGCGGCGGGTTGCTTCTCGCTCACGCCCAACGCAGTTGCCAATTGGCTGCCTAGGGTTGCGGTGGTTCTTTCCAGCTCGACTTCGTCCTCGAGCTGCCAGGGCCGCTCGATATTGATGAGCAGGACCGCCCAGCGCCTCATGTCCTGCGCGTAATTAAAAGGGGCGACGAGCAAATTACCGGGGAAAGAAAGCCGCAGAGCCTGGGATAAAACGGCCAGTTCCGCAAGGCGCGGCTCGGCCACCAGGCGCAGCGAGCGGCTGCGCTGCAAAGCCGAGACAACGCGCGGCATCTCTCGCAACGGAATGCGCGCCGGATCGATAGGCGCCGCGCGCAACAGGTTATAGCCATATTGCAGCTCGAGCTGCTTTTGGGCGTCGTTCATTGTGGCCAGCAGCGCTAGGTTGGCGTGCAGGTTCTCCGCCACCTGCTTGGCCAATTCTTCCGCCGGGTGCAATGGACCCGTTTTGGCGGGTGCTGCCTGCGGCGGCTCGCCTTCATCCAGATCTTCCAGATCGAAAAAGGCTGGTTTTTCGCTTGCGATCTCAACCGGGATTGCAGCCGGTTCACTTCCTTTTTTAGCTTTCGTTTTCCTTTCCGTGAAAACGGCTGGCAACGCGAAAAGGAAGATCAGTGCGATCAAATGGGCAAACTCGGCAGCCAGCGGCATGTTGCCAAACGGCTCCGCAAGAAACAGATGCGCCACTTGCCCTGCCAGCAAGATGCCCAGCTGCACCATGCCGACCACTTGTCTAGTTGGGCTGGTGAAAATTTGAGCCAGCCCGAGCAGGATGACGATCAACGTAGCCGCGCTCCACGCATAATCGAGGTTTGAATAGTTGAAGGACGGCTCAGTGGGCTGCAATTGCCAAAGGTAAAAGAGCAGAGCGGCAACCAGCAGTACGGCGACCAGTTCCGCGCTAAAGAGCAACTGTCGCCCGCGGCCTTCGCCGTTGGGTCGCGCCCATAGCCAAGCCAGGATGACAATGCCAATGAGCAGGATGCCGCGCTCAAGCGGGGCTTGAGCGTGCTGGGCGGCCGGCTGGCCGAGCCAAGCTTGGATGAAAACGGGCAACTCGATCAGGCGCAGGCCCATGAGCACGCCGATCGCCACGTTGATGCGCGGGTCCAGTTTGTTGGGGCGCGCGCCGCTCTGCAGTCGCAAACTGGCCGCCGAGAGCAGCAGAAGCGTCAGCAGCGCGTAAAACGTGTTGCCGACCGCGCTTTCGAGCGTCGGCACCCATTGTTCCCAGAGATTCAGCATTTTTAAAGGTAGCTCGATTGATTATAGTTCAGCGGGCTTTTTTGCGATTCTCACGGCGCGCGGCAAATCGCGCGTTGACATGGCTTTGTTTCGAGTTAAAATATCCTTTCTCTTAGCCGAAGTGGCGAAATTGGCAGACGCGCTACGTTCAGGGCGTAGTGAGCGTAAGCTCTTGAGGGTTCGACTCCCTCCTTCGGCATATTCCTTTTGGTCATTGAGTTTGCTTTGGCTTCGGAGAAGCCGGCAAACTCAGCAAGCAGCGCCTCTTTTGCGCTGAGTTGGCCTCCAAATTGCACCCAACACATCAACTTGCGCTTCGATTTTGGCGCAGGTAAACTCATCTCATGCTGCGGCGGGTCGACACTCTTTTCAAACGTATTTTGCTGGGCGGTGGCATTGCGCTGCTCCTGCTGGTGCTGTTTGGCTTCAGCCAGCGCATCGCCGAATACAGCCGCCTGAACGCGCAGTTGGAACGCGAGAGCGGCCGCATCACCGAGCTGGCCGCCACCGAGCAATATCTGCATGACGAGATCGGTTTCGCCACTTCGCAAGCCGCGGTGGAGCAATGGGCGCGTGAGGAAGCGCGTTGGGCGCGTGAAGGGGATTTCCCCATCATCCCGCTGCCACCGCCAAACTACACTCCCGAAGCGCCCTCTGACGAAGAATCTGCCTCGTCGTCTTCCAGCAATTGGGATCTGTGGATGCAGTGGCTGTTTTACGCCGGACCTTGACGCTGTTTCCAGCCGCATGGTAGTATGTGCCCTCGCCGCGGGGTGGAGCAGTGGCAGCTCGTCGGGCT
>JBKJWG010000070.1:0-23254 GCA_046716985.1 Anaerolineales bacterium
CTTTTGGGGTTATGGAGTTGGCCGCGGTCTTGGGTGTCACGACATAACTTGTTGAAGTTGAGTTGGGTGGATTAGAACCTAGCTTTCAACCTCAAAGCAGGGCGAACCTGCCGATGTGCTTGCGGCATAGGTATAGACGTATTACAGTGACTTGCTTTGCTCTGTCATTTGTGTGGGCGCGATAGGACTCGAACCTACGACCTTTGCGATGTCAACGCAACGCTCTAACCAGCTGAGCTACGCGCCCCGTCGCAACGAAAATGCAAAAAGAGCATTTTCTGTTGCTTACGGAGTTTGGCAAAAAAGAAAAGCGCCAAACTCCAGTTGAATTGTGGCGAAGATTATAGCGCGGTTTGATTTTGCTTCGACCAGAGCGCCAAACACGCCAGCGCCCACAGCCGCTTGCCGTGGTCTTGCTTGCCGGCTTGATGCTCGGCGATCAGTTTGACCATCGCCTCGCGCTGGAACAACGTTGCCAGGGCGCCGTCTGGCGACAGCAGCAACGTACGCGTCCAACTTTCGAGCGGGCCGCGCAACCACGCGCCGACCGGGATGCCGAAGCCTTGCTTGCCATGATTGAGCACGTCGGCAGGCAGCTTATCGGCAAAAGCTTTGCGCAGCAAAACCTTGCCGCGGCGGCCGCGCAGCTTGTATTGCACAGGCAGCTTCGCTGCCCACTGCACCAGCACATGGTCGAGGAACGGCGAGCGGCCCTCTAGCGAACTTGCCATGGTCATGCGATCTGCTTTGACCAACAGATCGCCAGCCAAATAGCTCTTTATGTCAGTATAGAGAGTGCGATCGAGGCGTGTTTTGGCGGGCGCGCTGGCATAGAGCGCGGCCATGTCTTCTTCAGCTTTGCGCAGGTTCATTCCTTCGGAAATTACTGGCTTCCACAGCTCGGCTTTCTGCTGCACCGAAAAATAAGAACTCCAGCGCAACAAACTAGCGCGCTGGTCCACATCGGCCAATTGCGGCAGGCGCTTGAGGCCGTTGCCCACGCCGCGGCCAACTGGTTGGTCGCCGCCATCCGACAGCGCGCCGGCCAGCGCCGGCACCATGCTGCGCGTAACAGCCTTGGGCAGCTTGAGGTAATTGTCAGCGAGAGGGTCAAGCCAATAGCGCGGGTAGCCGGCGAAGGACTCGTCGCCGCCGTCGCCGTTGAGCGCGACGGTGACGTGCTCGCGCGTCAGCCGGGCGAGGTGATACAGCGGCAGCGCAGACGGGTCGGCGAAGGGCTCGCCGAAATGCTGCAGCAATTTATCGAGCGTGGCAGGAATATCGCCGAAGGTCAATGTAAATTCGTGATGGTCGGTGCCGTAACGCTCGGCCACCTGGCGCGCCAGCGGCAGCTCGGAAAAGTTGGTTTCTTCGAAGCCGACTGAGAATGTCTTGACGGGGCCGCTGCTGGCTTCGGCCATCAGCGCCACCACGATGCTCGAGTCGATGCCGCCGCTCAGGTGCGCACCCAGCGGAACTTCGCTGATCAGGCGCATCACGACGGAGTCGCGCGCGATCTGGCGCAGCTCGTCGATCAATTCGTTTTCGTTAGCGGTGTGCTTGGGTTCGTAATCAAAATGCCAATACTGCTCGATCTGCAAATTACCTTTTTCCCAGATCAAGTAATGGGCAGCCGGCAATTTGTAAACACCTTTGTAGGCGGTGAGCGGCTCGGGAATGTATTGCAAGCTCAGATATTGATCGATGGCCGCCAGATCGATTTCGGGCTGGCGCGGCAGTACAGTCAACAAGGCTTTTAGCTCGGAGGCGTAGTACAAGCGCCCATCCATGACCGTGTAAATGATGGGCTTCTTGCCCAGACGGTCACGCGCCAGCAGCAGGCGCTGGCGATTCTCGTCCCACAGGGCGAAGGCGAACATGCCGCGCAGTGGTTGCAGGCAGCCTACGCCTTCATCTTCGTAGAGATGGACGATGCACTCGGTGTCGGAATTGGTGCGGAACTGGTGCCCGCGCCGATCTAGTTCGGCGCGCAGGTCGTGATAGTTGTAGCACTCGCCGTTGTAGACAATAGCGATTGATTTATCTTCGTTGAAGATGGGCTGGTCGCCGCCGGCGACATCGATGATGGCGAGGCGGCGCATGGCCAAGCCCACGCCGACATTTTCGTAATAGCCTTCGCCATCCGGGCCGCGGTGGGCGATGGCGGCGTTGAGCTTGCGCAGGGCACGATCATCGACCTGGCGCCCGGCGCCGTCAATGATGCCGCAAATGCCGCACATTATTTAAGTTCCAGTACGCGCCGCATAAGTTCCAAATATTCCTTGCTGACTCGCTGCCAACTATACTGTGTCTCCACGCGTTTGCGCGCGGCCGCGCCCATGCGCTGACGCCCTTCGGCGTCCGCCAACATTGAACTGAGTGCGGCACGCAAGGCCTTGGCATCTTCTGCGGGAACAAGCAGCCCCGTCTCGTTGTGCGCCACTAATTCTTCGTTGCCGGCAATATGGGTGGCCAGCACCGGCAGACTGCAAGCCATGGCTTCGAGCACGGCGTTGGGCATGCCCTCGTGGCGCGAGGGATAAACAAATAAGTTCGCCTCCGCATAGCGTTGAACAAGTTCTTCGCCATTTTTCCAGCCCAGAAAATTCAAGCGGTCAGCAATACCGAGCTCATGCGCCTGTGCTTGCAGCTTTTCCCTGCGCGGCCCATCGCCGACGATATCTATTGTCCATGATGATGCTTTGAGAGCGCCGAGCGCGTTGAGCAAAATATCCAGCCCTTTTTGATACACCACGCGCCCGACAAAGAGCAAACGCGGCGGCTGCCATTTGCGCTGAGCCACTTTGAATTGTTCCAGATCGACGCCATTAGGAATCACGGCGATGGGAACTTTGGGCTCGAAAGCATGCCCCAGTGCGCGCAAACCCTGGCTGTTGGCCACAACGCCCGCAGCGCGCCGCCACACACGGCGCAATAGTGGAGCCAAGCGCTTGTGCACGCGAGCGAAATCATAGGGGCGGAAGCCGGGCACATCACCGCCGCGCAAGGCGACAACATAAGGTAGTGAAACGAAGATGGACCAAAACCAGGCCGCCGCGCCGCTGGGCGCCCCAAAGAACGCCAGCGCAATTTGCGGGCGGAGGCGCAGCACGATGGGAAAGCCCAGCAGAGCTGCCGAGACCATGAAAGCCATTTGCTCAGTAGCCGTCGAGCGGTCCGCCTTGCGCCTCAGAGTGGGCAGACGCAGCACTCGCACGCCTTGGTCATCCTGTTCGCGCGCCAAATCGCCGTAGCGGGCAGTCAGCACGGTGACCTGCTGGCCTAGCTTCACCAGCTCACGCGCAATGTGTGCACTGGCGTTGCCGGCCCCGCCGCCAATGGGCGGATATTCGCTGTTGACGATCAGGATATGCATGCGGCTATTGATCGCACTTGTCGCCGTAGCGCGGGGTAAGCAATTGGATGTTCAATTCGGGGAGGGTGATGGCATCTTCATAAGAGCACAGGATGGCCCGAGAAACCGAGCGCACCCAGGCGTTGTTCTCGGGAGCCAATACGTCGTCGGTGGTGTCGGTGATGTTCAGGTAGAGCGGATCGGTGATGATCAAAGTGAAGCGCTGATGATCGATATCGCTGGCGAACGCATTTAAATAGTCGGCCTTGTTCGAGATAGCCATTTCCATCAGGAATAATTTTTCGTATTCGTGTACCAGCGGGATACCTTGCACCAGATGGAATGTAAGCAATTGGCGCTGTGAGATGAAGAGCACATCGCCGCCCTGCTGAATAGCCTCGTCGGCCATTTGCTGGATCTGCGCCAGCGCCGCGTCTGTTACTTGTTGGCTTGCCAGATCCAACGGAGCGCCGCTGAAGACGGCGAACAGTATCGGGACAGTTAGCAAAGCCGCGGCAAGCGGCGGGGAAATTTTCAATTTCTGCGCAGGCTTGCTGGATTCTGGCGCGTAAGTACCGAACGCAACCACGCTGGCAAACACCCAAAGCAAAACTAAGTAGCCATCCAAATTATGCAAATTAGTGCCGCCACCGATCTTGACGCTGACGACCAAGCCGCCGAAGAAGAAAACGGCGACGAGCGCAGCGACGCCGGTCGTGCGCCAAGCACCCAAACTACCGCCCTTCTGGCGCAAGCGCAGCCAGAGCAACACTAATGGAGGCGCAAAGACCAGAAAAATTCCAAGCAACACCCCGGGCGGGAATTGTGCATTAGGCAGCAAGCGATCCCAGAGCAGCACGGAGGTGAACGCTGAGCCGAATTGTGAAGTGTCCTGCACACCGGAAATGGATATGTAGATGGCATAACTGGCCAGCGCCACCAGGCTGCCGCCGGCCGCGTATGCGAATGGTTGCCACAAATAGCGCAACGAAAGCGCGCCAGCGCGTAGTGGCCGAACTTCTAGCACATATAGCAGCGCGGCTAAGGCGCCGGGCAGCGGCACCCAGTTCACGCGGCTGATGCCCGCCCACACGGAAGCTAGAGTGACAAAGAGGAACGAGCGCAGCGGTTTATCTTTGTCAAATCCGATCAGCACCAAGAACACGCAGGGCAATAGGTGATAAAAAACAGCGCCTTGCATCAGAAACAAAAAGGACCACAGGATAAAAAGCACACGCAGCATGCGGCTGCCGAACTTGAGCCGCCGCCCCAGCAGCAAACCGGTGAGCAACGGCATGCTGACCCATAGCAGCGCCTGCCACAGGCGGTGCAGCCAGAGGGGCGAATTGGCGATCAGGAAGGGCAGCGATTGCAGCAGATAACGGCTGGGATGGGTGACCGGTAAAGGCAGCTTGATCCCATACACTTGCTGGCTGAAATAAAAAGAGGCTTGGTAATAGCGGCTGACCTCGGACCATTCCAGCGAAAACGGGAACGTGCGCACCATATTGAAGAAGGTGGCGGCTAAGTAAACGGCCGCAAAGCCGAGCGCAGCCGTCGGCAAGCTGCTCAGCCAATCTTTCTTGCGCCAGGCTGCCAGTAAGCTGGCAGCCGCGATAGCGAACAGCCAAAATAAAAAGAGCCGCGTGAAGGGTGTAAGCAAGAAGCGGCCATAAAAGCCGAGCACAAGAAAAGGCGGCACGAGCAAAAGAATGGCAAATAGAAACGGCGCCAGCGAGCGAAGTTTGTTCAGCGCGGCTTGCAGCTTGCCCAAACCGCGAAACACGCGCGGTGCCAATTTTGTGAACGAAAGTAAACTCAGGGCGGCGCACAGGACGACGAATGCATATCCAGCCCATAGCGCGGCGCGGAAATTGAGCGACGTGAAGTAAAGACCTTCGGCAACGATCTGGGTTTGGAATTGGGAGACGGCCAGCGCTCCCAAGGCTGCAGTGAAGACAAGAGCAACACGCAGGAAAGGCAGCGGCTTGGGTTTTTGAAACGAGATGGCCGCGCTCATCGACCCAGTTTGCTCAGCAGCGGCCGCGCCTTATCCATGCCGGGCAAGATGCCGGGCAGGAACAGCGCGCCGGGCAGGCTGGCTACCAAAAAGAATGTACGGATGAGCAGCGCCAGCGCAACGCTGTTGGCCACCGAAACGCCGCCGAGCTGATTGAAGGCAAAGGTGATCGAAATTTCCTGCAGCCCTAGCCCGTTGATGCTGACCGGCACCAGCGTGACCGCGTAAACCAGGCTCCACAAGGCAGCCACGGTGAGGTAGGGCAAAGGTTCGTGCATGCCTTCCAGCAAAAGGTAGATCACTCCGAACAGGCAAGCCATGTGAGCGAAAGTGAAAGCCAGCGAGCTTAGTAGGGCTAAAGGCTGGCTGATCCATAATTTGATGGCATTCAGCAGGCGGCGAAAAAGATCTTGCAAGATGCGCCGGCCGCGCCCCAGCCAGCCGCCGCTTGCCGCGAGCGAAACGAGAGGCAGGGTGTTGCGCGCCTGGCCCAGCTGCGAGAGGTAGGGCAAGCCTAGCGGCAAGACCAGCAGCATGCCGGCCAGGCCGACCAAACGGTCTGCCACCAGCGAGGCAGCCGAGACCGTAGCGCCGAAGCCATATTGGATGGCGCCGGCTAGGCGGGCCACATCCCCGCCCACGGTGGTGGGCAGAAAGTTGGTGGCGAACAAGCCGGCGAAGGTGATGCGCAGCGTTTGAGGCCAGCTGGCCTTCACTCCGCCCGAACGCAGTAGCACGTGCCAGCGCCCGGTCACGCTGAAGCGCGAAACGAACATGAGCGCCAGCGCGGCTGCCAGCTCCCCAACCTGGATGCGCCCCAGCGCAGCCAGGATCTCGCCCCAATCCTGCTGGCTGAGCACATAGGCCAGCAGCGCCAAGGCCAGCAGGGTGCCCAGCGCGCGCAACCAGCCAGCGCGCGAAGCGTTGGTTGGGCGGCTGTTATTCCTCTTTGCCATTCTCGAGAATTACATAGCGCAAACTGTAGATCGGCTTGGACTGAGACTCGTGATAGGTGCGCACCATCATTTCAGCGATCAAACCGAGCAGGATGGACTGCACGCCGAGCACAAAGAGCAACGCAGCGAGAATGAAAATAGGCGAGTTGACCACGCCACTGCCCTGCAGGAACTTGCGCACGAAAAGAAAAACGAGGCCTGCGACGCCCACCAGACCAAAGCCAATGCCGACCCCGCCAAACAAATAGAGCGGTTTGTTGACAAAACCGCTGAGAAATTTAACCGTGAAGAGATCTAGAATGACTTTGACCGTGCGCTCGAGACCATATTTGCTCTTGCCATGCTTGCGCGGGTGGTGCTGCACGGGCACTTCGGTGATCTTGGCGCCCACATAACCGGCGTAAGCGGGAATGAAACGATGCATTTCACCGTATAGGCGGAAGCCGGTGAGCACTTCGCGGCGGTAAGCTTTGAGCGTGCAGCCGTAATCGTGAAGGTGCACGCCGGTGACCCATGAGATGAGACGATTGGCGACGATGGATGGAAACGTGCGCGTGATGAAGTTATCTTTGCGGAACTTGCGCCAGCCGCTGACCACGTCGTAGCCATTTTCGATCTCGGCCAAAAGCTTGGGAATATCGGCCGGATCGTTCTGTAGATCGCCATCCATCAGCACGATGATCTCGCCGCTGGAATAATCGATGCCGGCCGAGATGGCCGCGGTCTGCCCGAAATTGCGGCGCAGCGCAACCACACGCGTGTGCTGGGGATCTTTGGCAGCCAGCTGCTCCATGGCTTGCAAGCTGCCGTCGGAGCTGCCATCGTCGACAAAAACAACTTCCCAGGGCTTGCCGAGCGCGCGCAAAGCCTCGCTCAGTTGCTTGTGCAGGATGTCTACATTTTTGAATTCGTTGAAAACCGGCACAACCACAGAAACCCAAATGGAGTTGTGACTCGCCTGAGGGACCTTGCGCGAAACGGGAATTGTTTTAGTGGCCATGGAATTATGGGCAGGCCCGCAAGTCGAGCAGGCGGCGGAAGTTAACGTGCGAATTATCCCAAACTTCCGCCAAAGTCTCAACACAGGCCGCGTCCAAGCCGGTTTGGGCTTGCATTTCTGGGGAAAGATCGTCCCACCAGCGGCTATCGATATAAACCATGTCGAACCACGTATGAATATTTTCCAAGGTCGGGGCCCTCAAAACTATATCCCAAACACTGCCGCCTGGCATTTCATCCAGCAATTGGCCGGTCAAGTGTCCACTCAAGATCGTTGTGCTGCCCAACTCACCGAAGAGGCGCACATCCTCAGGGATGGTGCCCCACACATGCGCGGAAATGGACGCGTCCAATTTGTTGAAGCCATCGCCCAATTGCGTGCCGGTGGCGGCGGAGAATTGCGTACCGGCAATGACAACACCGGGAAAGACCACCAGCGCCAGCGCGGCGATGCCAGCCTGGCGCAAGATAGGTCGCCGCACGAAAGCGCGATCGGCGACGAGCAGAGTCAGCATGAGCGTCCAAGTGAGCAGTGCCTGGCCGCTCAAGCGCGAGATATCGCGGTCGGCTTCGTATTGGAAAAATATGGGGATGAGGAAGCCAAACCAGGCTGAGATGGCCAGCACGCCCAGCGCCCAGTCGCCGGCTTGGGCGCGGCGCCAAGCCCAGCGCGTGATCCAGGGCGTCAAAAACAGCACCGGCCCAATTTCAAACAAACCGACAATTAATTGAACGGGAGAAAAAAGATTCAGGGCGCCGAGGTGCGAAGAAAGAATGGCGGGCGGCCAACGCAGCGAAAAGCCCAGGATATCGAGGGCGGGAGCTACCGCGAAAGTGCCGACGCCGGCCAAGCCGACGCCCAGTGCGGAGGCTGGCGCGCCGGCGAAAAACAAATGGCGCGCCATTTCGGTGAGCGTGCCGCCTTGCAGCAAAACAATTGGAATCGAAAGCGCTGCGGCAGCGAGCACAGGCTTGAAATCAGGCAAATTGAGATTGCGATTGCGCCAATAAAAGATTGCTGCGAAGAGGAAGAGTCCGAGTACGAACAAGCCATAGGTCGTCTCCCAAGTCAGAGCCCACATGGCGAAAATGGGAACCAACAACAGCGCGGACCAGCGCCCAGCCAACTTAGGCAGCAGCAACCAGACCAGCAAAAGAATGAGCACCGACAAAGTATTGGGACCCTGATGCGCCATCACAAAGGGTTGCATGATGCCGCTGAGGAAGCCGAAAATATATTGCATCGGCGGGCCGCCATCCACCAGCCAGCCAGAGGTCAGCCCTTCGGAGAGGGGCTTGCCGATCAGCGCGCTGGTGCCTTGCAGCTGAATGAGTTTATCGGCTTGCAGCAGCAAGCCGGGCGGCATAAGCAAGAGCAGGTAGCGTGTGCCGGTGGCGAAAGCCAGCACGCCAGCCGCGGCCCAGGCGCCCCACGGCCGCCCGATGTAGCGGCGGCCGAGCAGGCCGGCCAGCAGCAGCGTCACGCCCCACAGCGCCGACTTGGCCGTATCAAAGGCGCTCCAGGGCAGCATGCCGCCCAGGCGCATCAGGCTGGCGGCGAAGACCTGGAAGCCATAGTGATAGGCGAAATAGAGTTCGCTTTGCGGAGTGAAACGTGGCGGGATATCGCCGGTGGCGATGATCGAGATGAGGGAAAGATTTTTGTGTTCGTCGAAAAGCGCCAACCCTTTGCTCCAGCGCAGGAACAGCCAGATCAGGGCGAGGCCCATCAGCAGCCAGGGCCATACGGAAAAATCCTGGCGCTCGAACCAGACGCCAGCTTTGCGGCGCCAGGCGACAGCTAGCCCGGCGAGCAGCACGATCAACGCCGCCCCGTAAAAAGTTACATTCGCAGACAGCCAATGGCCAAGCAGGTTTGCCAGCCAGGTGTAAAGCACAATGCCAAGGCAAAGCCCGACGATCAAGCGCTCGCCTTTGGTGAGCTTGAAGGCATGCGTGGCTAGCAGCCAGCCGCCTACCCAGGCGGCCAGCATGGCGATAAGCCAGGGAAGCAGGTTGAGATTGCCGCCCTCACGAAACCAATACATTATTTTCCTTGGGAAACATTAAGCTGCGATTGTACCGTTTGCCCCAGAAGGGCCGCAGGCTTTGCGGGGCCTAATTCTGTTCTTTGGTCACGCGCTGCAGGTCTGCGTCCACCATCATTTTGACCAGACCTTCGAAGTCCACGGTCGGCTCCCAGCCCAGCTTGGCATGCGCTTTGGCAGGATCGGCGATGAGTTGGTCTACTTCAGCAGGTCGGTAGAGGCGTTCATCGTTGACAACATAATCTTTGTAGTCCAGCCCCAAATGATCGAAGGCCAATTCACAAAGTTTTCTAACTGAATGTGTCACACCGGTGCCGACCACAAAATCTTCGGCTTCGTCGCGTTGCAGCATCATCCACATGGCTTCGACATAATCGCCGGCGAAGCCCCAATCACGCTCGGCCTCCAGGTTGCCCATGGGCAACTTCTTGTCGATGCCGAGCTTGATGCGCGCAGCGTAATAAGAAACTTTGCGCGTGACGAATTCCAGGCCGCGGCGCGGGCTCTCATGGTTGAAGAGGATGCCAGAGACGGCATACAGGTCGTGCGATTCGCGGTAGTTGACGGTAATGAAGTGCGCATAGGCCTTGGCCACGCCATAAGGGCTGCGCGGATAGAACGGCGTGGTTTCACGCTGCGGCACTTCCTGCACCTTGCCGAACATTTCGCTTGAGGAAGCCTGATAGAAACGCGTCTTAGGGGTGATCTGGCGCACGGCTTCGAGCAGGCGGGTGACGCCCATCGCAGTCACTTCGCCGGTTAGCACCGGTTGGTTCCATGAAGTCGGCACAAAGGACTGCGCAGCCAGGTTGTAGATCTCGTCGGGCTGGTAGCGCTCGAGCAGATCGATCAGCGAACTCTGGTCGTGCAAGTCGCCCTGCTCCAGAGTGATGTTGTCCTGGATGTGGGCGATGCGCTCAAAGGTGACCGTGCTGGAGCGGCGCACCATGCCGACCACTTTGTAGTTCTTCTTCAGCAGGAATTCGGCTAAATATGAGCCGTCTTGGCCGGTGATGCCGGTGATCAGTGCAACAGGCAAGGGATTCTCCTCAGTTTAGAGCAAGGGCGAAATTATAACGTAGGGTCTGTTGAGAGACCTTCAAGCACGCTCTCAGCGCGTTTTTCCCAGGTGTATTGCTTGGCCATTGCGCGCGCCGCTTTCGCCAGCGCGGCACGCTTGCTGGCAGACTTTTGCAAGGCGCGCAACGCGCCTGCCCAGGCGGCCGCGTCGTTGCTAGACAACATCAACGCGTTCTTTTCGTTGAGCACTTCGCGCAAGATGGGCAGATCACTGGAAACGATCGGCCGCCCGCTGGCAAGGTACTCAAACATCTTCATCGGGTTGAGATAAGGCGCAATGTCGCCGCCCGAGGAACCGGCCACTTGGCGCGCGTAAGGCATTATGAGTACATCCGCGGCGGCCTGGTAGCGCGGCAGTTCGGCATTGGGCACGAAACCGGTCAAGGTTACGTTCTTCAAATCGCGCGCTTCGTTTCGGACGCGGGCAACATCTTGTTTGCGGCCGCCCACCAGCAGGAATTGCATCTTGGGCAGCGCACGCGCCAGCTCCAATATCAACTCCGCGCCCCGGCCCGCATACAAATGGCCGGTATAGCCGACTGTAAATGCTTCTCGCAATCTCAAAGCGCGCCGCGCCGCTTTGGGTGCAGGCAGCTTCGCATAGCGTTCGAGATCCACTCCGTTCGGCGCAACGATCAGGAATTTATTCGGAAGTTTATATTCGGCCTTCAGTTTATTCGCTAAGAAATTTGTATTAGCCACTAAACGCCGCGCGCCGCGGCTACCAACAAAACGACGCAGCAGCCAGGGTCCCATGACACCGCTAGGCATATCGTGCAATTCGAAAATGGTGGGCATGCCGCGCATGGCCGCCCAAGTGGCGGCTTGCGGAGAGCGCGTGTAAAGCAGATCCGCGCGCCAGGCGCGTGCCGCATTCAATGCATTGAGCGCGAAATCATAGCGGCGCAATAATGAAACGCTATGCAGCCATTGCAATTCAAAACGCCGGCGCAAGCCGTAGTGCTTGGCGAATTGCGCCAAGCTCATGCCCGGATCTCTGCCGGGCGCGAACACGCGCACCATATGGCCGGCGCTCGCCAACGCTTGCGCCATCTTCATGCGTTGGATGCTGTTGGCGGTTTGAGCCGGCAGCGCGCCCGGCTCAACGAGTGCGATGCGCATCAGGCCAAATGGGCGCGCAGGTCCTGGCGTACGCGCAAAACCGCCAGCCCCACCGTGAATATGTAATAGCCCGAGAGCAGCGCAGCAAAAGCCACGGCGCCGTACGAAGCAAATAGAAAGATGCCGATGACTTTCAAGACCATACCGGTGAAATTGATCAGCGTAGGATAGACAGGACGGTTAAACGCCAGCAGCGCGGCGCGGTTCCAGTAAAAGATATTAGCGAAGCCATAACCGATCAGCAGCACGACCAGCGGCGTATAAGCGGGCAAGAATTCTTCGGTGGACAAAAGCAAAATGGCCTGATGCCCGAACAGGATCAAGCCGAGCGTCACCGGCAGCGAATACAACGCGGCCAGCTGCGAGCCGCGCCGCAGAATCTTGCGCACGGCTTTCCAGTTATCCTGCGCCACCGCTCGCGAAAGTTCGGGGTAGGTAGTCGCCGGCAGCGGGCTGACCGGGATCTGCAAGAAGCTGATCAATTGGCGGGCCAGATTGTAGATGCCGCCCACCACATTCCCCAGGAAGGCATTGACCCACAAGTCCTCGCTGTCCTTGGCCACCAAACTAACCGTGGCGCTCAGGTTAGTGCTGAAGGCAAAGGTGAGCAGGCTGCGCCGATCTTTGCGCAGCACGCTGATCGGCGTGCGCCACCAGCCCGCGCCCCATTGCTTGCGCGCCGTGACCAGCGCCATGCCGATCAAAGCGGCCGAACGCACCAGCCGGCCAGCCAGCTCGGCCAGGATCATGCCGACCAAACCGCCACCAGTATAAAAAACAAAGATGGTGAGGCCCAAGCGCAGGAGGCTCTGCACAATATCAATGACCGACTTGGCGCCGAATTTGTTGAAGACCTGCAAGATACCATCAGAGCTATCGAAAATAAGATTGATCAACACCAGCGAGCCATACAAGATGAAAAGCGATTCGACTCCACTCTGATCCGAAAACAGCCGTACGCCCAGCGGGGCCAGGATCAGAATCAAGAGAAACGCGGCGATCGAGCCGCCGGTTTCCAGCAGCGCGGCCAGTTTGAAGACCGCGGCCGCCTTCTTGTGTTCCTTGCGCTCTTCATATAAACGCACATACTTCACCACCAGCTCGTCGATGCGAAAGGCGGTGAAGCGGTTGAGCACGTTGGTGAAGGTGCCCATGGCGGCGAACAAACCTGCCCCGGCCGCTTCCAACGCACGAAACTGGAACGCGCTCTGCAGCATGCCCAGCGCGGCAGCGAAAACCGTGGCGCTGACTAGGTAGCTGGAGTTGCGCAGGATGCGGCGCATGAACTCGGAATCGAACACGCGCAAGTAAATTCGGTTTAGTGTGTCGAGGGGAAAGCGCTGCATGGGCTCAGTCGGTGTTGATCTGGCTGGCCCAACTATGCTCGTTCTGATACCAGGCCACCATGCGGGCAATGCCCTCTTGCAGGCCGACTTGCGGCTCCCAACCCAGCATTTCGCCGGCCTTGGTCACATCTGCCCAGTTGGCCATCATGTCAGCCTTGTCGAACGGAAATTTTTCGATGATGGCTTTGTGCCCAATGGCCTGCTCGAGCATTTCGATCAGCTTGTTGATCGAAATCGATTCGTGGCCGCCGAGGTTGATAATCTCGTAGCCAACCGGCTTGAGCGCCAAGATGGTGCCGCGGGCAATATCGTCGATATAAGTGAAGCCGCGCTTCTGTTCGCCGTCACCGTTGAGGCGCAGCGGCTTGCCTTCGCTGATCCATTGCACGAAGCGGAACATGGACATGTTCGGGCGCCCGGCAGGACCATAGACGGTGAAGTAGCGCACCACGGTCACGTCCAGCCCGTGCAAATAATGATAGGCATAGCACATGGCCTCAGCGCCCTTCTTGCTGGCGGCATAAGGCTGAAGCGGATGGCTGCTGTCGGCCGTCTCTGGCGTGGGCAACGGCGCGTCGTTGCCATAAATGCTGGAGGTGGACGCGAAAACAAACTTGGGAATTTTATTTTCGCGGCACAGTTCAAGCAAATTAAGCGTGCCGGTCATGTTGGCGTCCACATACACCCACGGGTCGCGCACGCTATCGCGCACACCGGCGCGGGCGGCCAAATTGATGACCGCGTCGATGCCAGGTTGGGCAAGCGCGGCGACCTTTTCGCGATCAACGATATCGAGTTCGTGAAATTGAAATCCCTGGCGGCCTTGCAGACCCTTGAGGCGGTGTTGCTTCATGCGCACGTCGTAAGACGTGTTCATGTCGTCCACACCGATCACGGTGTGGCCCGCGTCCAGCAGCATGCCGCTCACGCGCGCTGCAATGAAACCGGCCGCGCCGGTGACGAGATAGATCGCCACTAGAGCTTGACCACCTTGGCATCGCCCTTGGCGAGCTGGCCAAATGCGTTGCGCGTGTCGAGGATCAGTTTGGAGTTTTTCAGCAACGCGGGGTAATCATAGGCGCTGTGATTGGTCACCACCACCACTACATCGGCAGCCTTGGCTGCTTTGACGGCATCATTCACGCTGTCCATGGTCCAGTCCTCATGATCGAGATGCGGGATATACGGATCGTGATAGCTGACCGTCGCTTTCTTTTCGCGCAACAGCGCGATCACATCCAGCGCCGGCGATTCGCGCAAGTCATCGATATCAGGTTTGTAAGCCGCGCCCAGCACCAGCACCTTGCTGCCGTTCAGCGCCTTGCCTTCATCGTTGAGCGCCTGCTGCACGCGATCGACCACGTAGCGCGGCATGTTGGTGTTAATTTCGGACGCCAACTCAATAAAGCGCGCCGTGTAATTCAGCGATTTTAATTTCCACGAAAGATACAAGGGATCAATAGGAATGCAGTGCCCGCCTAAACCGGGGCCGGGGGTGAACTTCATGAAGCCGAAGGGCTTCGTGGCAGCCGCGTCGATAACTTCCCACACGTCGATACCCAACCGTTGGCACATCAGCGCCATTTCATTAACCAAACCGACATTGACCATGCGGAACGTGTTCTCGAGCAATTTCGCCATCTCGGCTACTTCGGTCGAGCTGACGGGAACCACTGCTTGCAGCGCTTGCGCGTACCAAAGCGCAGACACTTCGCCGCAGGCTGGCGTGATGCCGCCGATGACCTTGGGCATATTGATCGTGGTCCAGTCTTCGCGGCCGGGGTCGACGCGCTCTGGCGAAAAAGCCAGAAAGAAATCGACGCCCACCTTAAGCCCGCTGGCGGCCTGCAATTTATCCAGCACGAGTTCGCGCGTGGTGCCGGGATAAGTGGTTGACTCGAGCACGATGACCATGCCGGGATGCAAATATTTGGCGAGCTGCTCGGTGGCGGAGAGGATGAAGGATAGATCCGGATCGCCGGTCTTGCGCAGCGGTGTGGGCACGCAAATGCTGACCGCCTCCGCGGAAGCCAGCAGCGCGAAGTCGGTGCTGGCGTGCAGCTTGCCGGCTTTGGTCAGTTTGGCGACCTGTGCGCTCTTGATATCGCCAATATAAGATTCCCCTTTTTGGATAGCATCGGCTTTGCGCTTATCCGGGTCGATGCCAGTTACGTCGAAGCCAGCCTCGGCGAACACAGCCGCTAGCGGCAGTCCTACGTAGCCCATACCCAATATAACTACCTTGGCGCGCTTATCTTTGAGCTTTCGCTCCAATTCAGAACGGATCTCAGTCATTCATCCTCTATAACAGGGTTAATTGCTCGGGGTCTTCCCGCGCAGGCAGTAATTCTACCGATACTTCTCCCACGTTGCCCGCCTTGGCGATCCAATCCGGCAACTTCTTGAAATCGGCCTCGATCACCTGGCGCAAGGAGGCCTGGTGCAGCGCCGCGGCCGGGTGATACATGGGCACGATGGTGCGGCCGCGCGCCTTCATGGCCTGCCCGTGCACCTCACTGATCTTGGCGTTGGGCAGGAAACGGCCCATCGAATGACGTCCCAGCGTGACAACGACCTTGGGATTGATGGCCTGCATTTGGCGCTCCAAATAAACGCTGCAGGCGTTGATCTCTTCGATTTTGGGGTCGCGGTTCCCAGGCGGTCGGCACTTTACTATGTTGGTGATGAAGACGTCCGCGCGCTGCATTTGGATGCCGGCTAAGAGTTCATCGAGAAAATGGCCGGCCGCGCCGACGAAGGGTCGGCCTTGCTCGTTTTCGTGAAAGCCGGGTCCCTCGCCCACGAACATGATCTGGGCGTTGGCCGGGCCTTCGCCGGGCACAGCCAACTTACGCGAAAATTGCAGGTCGCATTTCGTGCACATTGCCGCCTCAAGGGCAACTTGCTTCAAAATTTCTTCGGCGGTCATCGGTCTTTCACGATTTCAATATTCGCCTCAGGCGACGTGGCCGCTTCTATATTAGGCAGCTGCATGAGCAGCGCATCTTCCTGATTGTCGCGGTAATAGCCTTTACGCTGCGCTACTTCATGGAAGCCGAAGTTGGTGTACAAAGCTTGCGCGGCCTGATTGCTTGCGCGCACCTCCAGCGTGGCGCTGTGCAAGCCGTCCGCGGCGGCGCGGCCCAGCATGTGCTCGAGCAAGCGCCGCCCAAGGCCAAGGCGGCGGAACTCGGGTGCCACGGCCAGATTGGCGATGTGCAGCTCATCGCCCAGCAGCCAGCAAACCGCGTAAGCAGCGACCTTTGTTTCCTCAGCTGATTGCGCTTCGATCACCCACTGCTTGGAAGCTGGATTGCGTTCCAATTCAAATTCATAACTGTTGAGCGACCAGGGTGTAGGGAAAATAATTTCTTCCAGCGCATGCACCTGCGCCAGGTCGGTGCGGCGCATGGGGCGCAGCTTGAAGATTATGCCTGACTGCCTCATAGCGTCGCGCCTTCAGCTGCTTGCAAATAGATCGGCGCCAAGCCCGCCGCCTTGTCGATCTCGCCAGCTTGCCAGCGTTGCCAGGCCAACTCGGCCAATATCGCCGGTCGCCGTAAGTTCCAGGCCGGCGAAGTCAGCATAGCGTTCTTGTATTTGCGCGCGACAGTCGCGCGCTCTTCTTCTTCCAGCTCGCCGCAGATCAGCGTTGGCTTATTAATTAATTCGGACAATTCCTGCGGGGTCATTAGCGACGGCTGACCTTTAGCAATCCAGCGATTCTTTTTGACTTCATACCACCCCACAGCCAATCGTCCGCGGCCCGCTTGCAGCACGGCTGCCATGGGCAGCTCTTGCGGTGGCTGACCCGCGGCCACGATATTCAGCGTGGGCACTGCGATCAATGCGAGTCCGTGCGCGAAAGCTAGTCCTTTTGCGAGCGCCAGGCCGATGCGCAATCCGGTATACGAGCCCGGGCCGATCGCAACCGCGATCGCTTTCAGCTCGCCCATCTGGATGCCCGTTGCATCCAGCGCGCGCTGGATGCCGGGCGCTAGATCGACGCTGCGAAAATCGCGGCTGTGCCAGCTGCATTCATAGCGCACGCGCAGCCCGTCGAAGAGCGCCAGGCCGCTGCTCTTGGTGGAGGAATCGATCGCCAGCACGGTCATGCTAATCCGTACACAGCTTCCTGGAGTGCGGCCGATCTTTTTTGGTAACGCTCACCTTTGGGTTGCACTTCGACGCGGCGGCGATCTTCATCGACGGCAAATAATTTCAAACTCAAGCGTTCCGCGGGCAATGCGCTTTCAATGCGCTCTGCCCACTCGACCACTAACGGGCCGCCCACGAGCAAATTGTCGATATCGAGAGCCTCGCCCTCGGCCGCACTTTCAAGACGATAAGCATCCATGTGCGCCAACTGCGCGCCGTCCGGGCGGCGATAAATATTTACCAATACGAATGTCGGACTGGTGACCGCATCCGGCGAGCCCCAGCCGGCGGCAATGCCTTGCACCAGCGTGGTCTTGCCGCTGCCGAGCTCGCCTTCCAAGCAAACCAGGTCGCCGGTTTCGAGCAGCCCGCCCAATTGCATGCCCAGCCGCCGCGTCTGTTCCACACTATTGCTGAACACTTCGGTGGCGTTGGCGCTCAAAATGGGCATGAAACGATTATAAGCCAGCCACTTGCAATTCGCGGCTGATCGAATTGTTTTTATTTAGTTGAGATTAATTTGAGAAGACGAGTTGATCAACGCCGGAGGCCGCGCACCATGATCCAATCCAGCCATTCATCTGGCAGCCAGCGCGTAACCCATATCACCAGGCGCACGCCGCGCCCGATGGGGTAGCGCGCCCGCGGCCGCGGCGTGGTGAGGATGTGATGCACCAAATGGGCGATATCTTCGGGTGGCAGGCCACCTTCGCCGGCGTGCATGGCGCGTTTGCGCGCCCGTTCCATCGCCGGGCCATACAAGGCTTCTGCGCGGCGCGGCAGGCCCGCGCGCACTTTGTCGGCTGCACCCAATGATTTTTTCCAGATAGGTGTATTGATCGCGCCGGGTTCCACCACGGCCACATGTAGCTTCCACGGTAGCAACTCACGCCGCAGCCCGTCGCTGAAAGCTTCCAGCGCAAACTTGGACATTGAATAAGGCGCCAAAAAAGGAGAGGTGACGCGCCCGCCGATGGAGCTCATGTTGATCACTCGCCCACGCCCCAGCCGCAGCAGCGGCAGGCTTGCTTGCGTCAATGCCACTTGGCCAAGGACATTGACTTCAAATTGATGGCGCAATTCATCTACAGGCAAGAATTCCATGGGGCCGCTGACTGCTATGCCCGCGTTGTTGACCAGGCCCTGCAACCCTTTTTTGCCGACCGCTCTGCTGACCTTTTTGATCGCCGCAGCGATTTGCTTGGGCTTGGCCACATCCAGGATAACCGGCGTGATGCCTGCCGCAGCCTTGCCCAGCCTCTTGGCATCCGCCGGCTTGCGCACTCCGGCGAACACACGCCAGCCCTGCTCAGCCAAATAAATAGCACAGGCTTCGCCGATACCGGTTGACGCGCCGCTGATGAGAACGCTTTTCATAATTAATTCTTCTTGCTGCCTCCGGCCATCTCTGCCCGCACCGCTTGATACAAATTATCGGCGCGCAATTGACTCAGCGTGTAGCACGGACCTTTCAAATGTTCGGCCAGCGACTTGGCCAACCCCTGGTCGAAGGCGGCGTGTTCCATGTTGATCACCACACTGCGAATTTCTTCCTTGGCGATCTCGTCGGCCAGTTGGTGCGCTTCCTGCTGCGGCTGGCGGTCGCCCAACGTCACGTTGCCGGCGCCGTCGGTGAGCAGAATCAGCAGCGGCAGCACGTCGGGGTGCAATCTTTTTTCGCGCACCACCACTTCATGCGCCAGGAACAAGCCGGCCGAGAGTGGCGTCTTGCCGCCCACGGGAATATCGGCCAGGGCGCGCTGCGCCAATTGCACCGAATTAGTCGGCGGCAGGATCAAATTGGCGCGATCTTTCTGAAAGACGACCAGCCCCACGCGGTCGCGGCGCTGGTAAGCATCCGTGAGCAATGACAGGATAGCCCCCTTGGTGGCCGCCATGCGTTCCGCCACCGCCATCGACCAGGACGCATCCACAACAAAGAGCACCAGGTTGGCGGTGCGCTTGACGCGCACCTTGCGCTGCAGATCTTGATGCTGAATGGCGAATGCAACTTTCTTGCGCTGCTCGGCACGCTTCATTTGATGCGGCGCGGCGGCGCGGAATGTGGCGTCGAAAGCAATATCGGTTGGGTTTTCGCCAGCCGGCCGCGCTTGGATATAGCGGCCGCGCTTGCGTTCGGTGTGGGTGCGCGAACGGCGGCCGCTCTGGCGGCGGGCGATCTTATCTAATGGGTTGTCGAGTTTGCGCGGGGCGAATGATTCGCTGGGATTAACTTTTTGGCCGCCGTCCCACCAATGCGCGTCGCCGCTCTCAAAGATCTCTTGCGGGCCGGGCTCAGCCACGCGATCTTGCGGCTCCGCTTCGCTAAGCTTTTGCTGATCTATACCTTTTTTTTTACAGGTTCCTTCTCAGCTTCTTCTTCCTCAGCCTCGACTTCAGATTCGCCTTGCGCCGCGGCCTGCTGCTGCATCTCGCTGATCTTTTCTTGCAGCTCGGTCACGGTGATCTCGCTCTGATGGAAGGGGCCGCGCTTGATGCGGTGCGGCAGCGCCAGCTCGGCGGCAATGGCAATATCCAGATCGTTGATGCTCTTGCGCGCATCGAAGGCCGCTTGGGCGCGGGCGGTCTTGAGGATCACCAGGTCGGCGCGGTGGCCGTCCACTTGCAGCGACGAAGTAAGCGCCGCGATAGAAATGAGATCGCGCGAGCTGTGGTCCACTGAGTCGACCAATTCGCGCGCGGCGATGATCTTTTTGGCCAGCTCCTGCTCTTTGGGCTGCCAATCCTTGTAAAAAGCCTCAGGGTCCACCTCGAACTTGAGGTTGCGTTCCATGATCTGCACGCGCTGGCGGGGGTCGTGAATGCCGCGTATCTCCACCGCCAAGGCAAAGCGATCCAACAGTTGTGGGCGCAAGTCGCCCTCTTCGGGGTTCATGGTCCCGATCAAAATGAAGCGCGCCGGATGTGTGAAGGAAATGCCTTCGCGCTCGACGATGTTGACACCCATAGCCGCCGAATCCAGCAGCAGATCGACCACATGATCATCCAGCAAATTGACTTCGTCGATGTAGAGCAGGCCGCGGTTGGCAGCCGCCAGCACGCCCGGCTCGAAGTGGCGCTCGCCCTTTTGAATGGCGCGCTCGATATCCAACGTGCCGACCACACGGTCTTCGGTGGCGCTCACTGGCAGGTCGATAAAGCCGATCTTGCGCTTGATGATCTCCAGCTTGCCGTTGGCTGAGGTGCGTTCTTTGGCCCAATCCGACCAGCTGCCGGGGTCGCGCGGGTTATCGTTGAAGGGCGACTCGGCGAAGACCTCGATCTCCGGCAGCAGGGCGGCCATGGCGCGTGCCGCCGTGGATTTAGCCGTGCCGCGCTCGCCGCGGATCAGCACGCCGCCGATGCGTTGGTCGACCGCGTTCAAGATCAGGGCGCGTTTCATGCGCTCCTGGCCTACGATCGCTGTGAAGGGGTAAATGCCTCGCATAGTTCTGTTTTTCTCAAATGAGGCAAATATGTTATCACAAAGGAAATTTTGGCAATTTTGTGGCTAGCTGGAATCTCGACTGATAGCCGGGGGTGGTTTAGCGTTATAATATCGCCCATCTTAAAAACGGAGTAACCAGAAACTATATGGATCAAAACGAATTCCCCCACTCGGGGGACCGGGTCGAGGCGAAAACACAAGAGGCTGCCAAGCCCGCGCCCGGCCTGACAATGGAAGAATTATTAAATCAGAGCGACGCCAATTTAGATCAACCCCGCCCCGGCGATGTGCGCTCGGGTGTGGTCGCCAGCGTCTCGGATGACGAGATCCTGGTCAGCATCGGCTCGAAATCCGAAGGCGTGATCTCCACTCGCGAGGTGGAAGCGCTCAGCCCCGAGGAACGCGCCAAGATCAAGGTCGGCCAGGAGATCCAGGTTTACGTGGTCAGCCCCGAAACATCGCGCGGCATGATGCAGCTTTCCTACACGCGCTCGATGGAAGATGATGACTGGGGCAAAGCCGAAGCCCTGATGAACTCCAAAGAAACTTATGAGGGCGTCGTCGAAGGCTTCAACAAGGGCGGACTGATTGTACGCGTCGGCCGCTTGCGCGGCTTCGTGCCGGCTTCACAAGTGAGCCAGGCGCGCCGCATGCGCTACAAGGGCGACACGCCCGAGCAGCGCTGGGAAGATATGAAGGGCGAGACCATGAGCGCACGCGTGATCGAAGTGGACCGCGAGCGCCGCCGCCTGATCCTTTCCGAGCGCGCCGCCAACCAGGAATCGCGCGAAGCGATGAAAGATCGTTTGCTTACTGAGATCGCAATTGGCGAAACGCGCAAAGGTCGCGTCACCAGCCTGGCCGATTTCGGCGCTTTCGTAAATATCAACGGGGCGGATGGCCTCGTGCACTTATCCGAACTCTCGTGGGAACGCGTCGACCACCCCAGCAAGATGCTCAAGGTGGGCGACGAGGTCGAGGTCAAAGTGATCAGCATCGACCAGGAGCGCAAGCGCATCGGTTTGTCCATGCGCCAGCTGCAGAAAGATCCCTGGGATGATCACGTCACCAATTATCAAGTCGGCCAGCTCGTCGAAGGCACCATCACGCGCCTGGTCAAGTTCGGCGCCTTCGCCCGTCTCGACGAACACATCGAAGGCCTCATCCATATTTCGGAATTGGGCGAAGATCGCATCGAGCATCCCAAAGAAGCTGTGCAAGAGGGCGAGAAACTCACCCTGCGCATCATCAAGATCGAACCCGACAAGCGCCGCATCGGCCTCTCGTTGCGCAAAGTGGACTCGGCTCAATACAGCGACCTCGATTACGAAGCTGCCATGGCCGAAGTGGGGGAAGCGAACGGGTCGAAGAAACGCGAGCCCGAACAAGCACCTGTCGTTCAGGATGAAGTTCCAACTGAGCAAGCGGCTCCAGCTGCGGAGCCAGCCGCCGAAGCGCCGGCCGAACAGAGCAACGAAGAGACTGCGCAGGTCTAGCGAGCGGATAACCTATTAATAAAAAAGCGCACGAGGACGTGCGCTTTTTTTATTAATACTTGCATACCATAAAACTGTCATTTCATTCAAAGACTAATCTTCCTGCACACTTGACAAGTCGATTTTTGGTAGAATCACCCAATCACCGGCTGAACACCGGAGAACGCACTCAAAGGACATTGGAGAAACTGCTTTGGCCGGAATGGAACGCTTAACCCAACGAGCACGCCGCGTGCTTAGCCTCGCACACCACGAGGCCGAGCGCATGCACCATAACTACATCGGCACCGAGCATTTGCTGCTCGGTCTGATCCGCGAAGAAGGCGGCGTGGCCGCCCGCGTGCTGCGTGAGCTCGGTCTCGAAGCGCCGCGCGTCGAAGAGATCGTCGAGCGCCTCACCGGCGCCGGCCAGCACGACGGCAGCAAGATCGATCTTTCCCCCGGCACCCAGCAAGTCCTCGAATACGCATTTGAAGAAGCCCGTCGCTTAGGCAATCATTACGTCAGCACCGAACATTTATTGCTCGGCCTCGTGCGCTACGGTGAAGGCATCGCCCTGAACGTGCTGCGCAAGCTGGGCGTTTCCCCGGAACAAATTCGCCGTCAGACCCGCCGCGTGCTGCAAGAAAGCTCGGCACCGCGACGCGGTGCCGTTGGCCCCGAGCGCCGCGCCACTCGCCGCGAATCGCGTTCGGCCAAGACGCCCATGATCGACCAACTGGCGGTGGACCTCACCGCCCTGGCCGAAGAAGACAAACTTGACCCCGTTATCGGCCGCGAGAAGGAAATCGAGCGCGTCATTCAGATATTGGCGCGCCGCACCAAGAACAACCCCGCACTCATCGGTGAACCCGGCGTTGGCAAGACCGCCATCGTCGAAGGCCTCGCCCAGCGCATCGTCAACGGCGATGTGCCCGGGCCGTTGCTGGGCAAGCGCGTGCTGCAGCTCGACGTGGGCTCCCTGGTGGCCGGCACCATGTATCGCGGCCAATTCGAAGAGCGCCTCAAGAAAGTGATCGACGAACTCAAAGCCGCCGAGGCTATTCTGTTTATCGACGAAGCCCACATGCTGGTCGGCGCCGGCGCGGCCGGTTCGTCCGTGGATGCGGCTAACATTCTCAAGCCGGCCCTGTCGCGCGGCGAGCTGCAGGTGATCGGCGCCACGACGTTAGACGAATATCGCAAGCACATTGAAAGTGACTCGGCGCTCGAGCGCCGCTTCCAGC
>JBKJWG010000071.1:0-6937 GCA_046716985.1 Anaerolineales bacterium
TCAATGAGTATGTACACACCGGCAAAATGAGCTACACATTCAAGCGGTTGGTTACCTTGATCGTGGCACGACCGAATCGAGTCGCTCCGCCGAAGCTGCTTACTGCGCCGGCGACCAGAACAAATTCTGGGAATATCACGACGTTCTGTATGCCAACCAGGGCGCTGAAAATAGTGGTGCCTTTAACGAAAACCGCCTGATCGCTTTTGCTGAAACTATCAATCTCGATATGGATGCATTCCGCTCCTGTTTCCTGAATGGCGAAAAGGCTGCTATGGTCGACCAGGCTGAAGCCGCTGCCTTGGCCGTTGGGGCCGATGCGACCCCTTCTTTCTTGATCAACGGTGTAATGCTAAGGGGCTATCGTGACTTTGCCGAATTGAAAGCTCAAATTGAAGCCGCATTGGCCGCCGCTCCTGCCAATCAATAGAACCTGACCGGATTTTGTAAAGAGGCCCTCAATGCATGAGGGCCTCTTTTTTATCCATCAATGCATAACCCCCCAGAGCGGTCCAATTTACGGAAGCTGGCCAACGCCGAACGCAGCCAAAATCGCCACGATCAGCGGCGCAAAGAGCAATGCAGGCAAAAAGTTGCCTACGCGAATAGGCTTGATCTCAAGCAGGCTGCTGATGGCGATGCCCAACAGCAGCACGCCACCTACTGCACTCAACTCGGCGATCATGGCTTCTGTGAACAAAGCCTGCGCCTGTTGCGCCAGCAGGCTTAAGCCGCCCTGGTAAACAAGGATGACAACCGTGGAAAAGAGAACGCCTACACCCAGTGTGCTGGCAAACACCATGGCGGCAAAACCATCTAGTACAGATTTGATCGCCAGCAATTGATAATCACCGCTCAAGCCATCTTGGATAGAGCCCAAAAAGGTCAGGGGCCCGATACAAAAGACTAGCGACGAGGTCAACAAGCCGCGCACAAACAGGGCGCTGCCACCTTTGGAGTTAGTAGCGAAACGCTTCTGCAGCCGAGCGCCTAGGTTGCTGAGCCACTTCTCAATTTGCAGCCATTCCCCCATTACGCCGCCCAACAACAGACTGACCAATACAATGATGGCGTTGCCGCTGTCCATGAATAGTTTGAACCCGAGAGCGGCGGTGAACAAGCCGAGCCCGGCTACCACCGTTTGGCGCACGCGTTCTGGCAGGCGCGCCCCGAATAGCAGGCCGAGCGCGCCGCCCAATAAAACCGTGCCGATATTAAGCAAGGTTCCGGTCACTTCTTGTTTCTAAGCCTCGCCAGATCGCGATTGCGAATCCAGTTGGTTAATCCGCCCACCAGAATAACTTCCACCTCCCGTGCTGAAAGGTTGTGCTCAAGCACCAACTGGATTTCCTTTTCCGGAACGCTCGCCTCGATCACAGGAACATCCTTTGAGATGTGTTTGTGCAAGTGAGAAAAAACAATTGCATCGCCTTGTTCGAGCAGATTGTAAACAGCGGGGTTCTTGAAGGTCAGTGGTAAGACCCCGTAATTGACTAGGTTTTGGCGATGGATGCGCGCAAAACTTTTGGCGATGACCACGTTCAGGCCCAAGTAACGCGGCGCCAACGCGGCATGCTCCCGGCTCGAGCCCTGGCCATAGTTTTCACCGGCCAGGATGGCATGGCCGCCAGTTTTGCGGTGGTCTGCGGCGCGCTTGGCGTAGGTCGGGTCGATCTGCTCAAAGGTGAACTCGCTGATCATGGGGATGTTGCTGCGATACGGCAGCACCTTGGCCCCACCCTGCAGGATCTCATCCGTAGAAATATCATCGCCCACTTTGAGCAAGATGGGCAGTTCTAAATAATCGGGTAGCGCGGTCAAGTCTGGCAGCGACTGAATATTGGGGCCCTTGATTAACACGACTTGGAGTGCCTCTGCTTCAGGTTTGGGCGCCTTGAGCATATCAATATTGATGATCCTCTCCTCGGGCAGCTTCACTTGCGGATAATCCATACCCAAGCTGCGCGGATCGGTGATCACGCCGGTCAGCGCTGAGGCGGCCGCTGTCTCTGGGCTGCACAAGAACACACTGTCGTCTTTCGTGCCTGAGCGCCCGGGAAAATTGCGCGGCACTGTGCGCAAGCTATTGCGCCCGGTGGCCGGCGCCTGGCCCATGCCGATGCAACCGTTGCAGCCGGCCTGGTGCAGCCGGGCCCCGGCATGCACGAGCGGCCACAAGTATCCATCGCGGATCAATTCTTCCAATAATTGCCGCGAGGTCGGGTTGACATCAAAAGAAATGCCATCGGCCACCTTGCGTCCATCCACGATTTTGGCGACCATGGCGAAATCGCGATAGCCCGGATTAGCCGAGGAGCCAACATAGGATTGGTAAATTTTTTCGCCAGCTACCTGGCTGACCGGCACAACTTTGCCTGGACTGCTGGGCAATGCGATCAGCGGCTCTAATTTCGAAAGATCGATCTCCTCATAGCGATCGTAGGTCGCGTCTGCGTCGGCCAGCAACTCCACCCATTCCTTGCCGCGCTTCTGCCCTTCCATGAACACGCGCACAGCTTTGTCAGAAGGAAAGACGGTGGAAGTAGCGCCCAGCTCGGTGCCCATGTTGGCGATCACATGCCGGTCCATGGCGCTAAATTGATCAAGGCCAGGGCCATAATATTCGATCACCGTTTCCAGGCCGCCATCCACATCATGGCGGCGCAGCATTTCCAAGATGACATCCTTGGCGCTCACCCAATCAGGCAGCTTACCCACCAATTTGACGCCCCACACCTTGGGCATTTTCAAATGGAAGGGCTCGCCCACGATCGCCAGGGCCACATCCAGGCCGCCGGCGCCCATGGCCAGCATGCCCAGGCCGCCAGCGGCGGGGGTGTGACTGTCGGAGCCAAGCAAGGTTTTGCCCGGGATGCCAAAGCGCTGCATGTGCACCGGGTGGCTCACCCCATTTCCGGGCCGACTGAACCACAGGCCGTAACGGTCGGATGCGCTTTCGAGGAAAAGATGGTCGTCCGGGTTTTTGTTGTCTGCTTGAATAAGGTTGTGATCGACGTACTGCACGGAAACTTCCGTGCGCGCCCTGGCCAGGTTCATCGCTTCAAGCTCAAGCATCACCAGGGTGCCGGTGGCATCTTGGGTCAGCGTTTGGTCGATATGAATTGCAATTTCCTCGCCGGGCTGCATGTTGCCATCGACCAGGTGGTTCTTGATCAGCTTTTGAGTAAGGTTAAGTCCCATAATTAGGCTATCAAACGACGGCTGAACGGGATTATACCGAAAGGGCCTCTTTGGCTTTTCTCGTATAATGCGGTCAATGCGCAAGCATAAAGGTGGGAAAACGCAATTGGGTCCCGCCTGGTGGATCGCGTACGGAGTTTTGTGCGGCTTGGCGGCAGCCGGGCTGATCTTGCTGCTGGCCTCGCCGCGACGCGGCCAACCGATCGAGCTGCTGCCCGCTCCTACGCGAAACGCAACCGAAGAAGCGTCTGCACAAGTCCTCTCAACTGCTACCAGTATTCTTCCCGCCCTCGTTTTTCCGCTAAACATCAATACCGCCACGCTGGAGCAACTTCAGCAGTTACCAAACATTGGGCCCACACTGGCCCAGGCCATCATCAGCTATCGCGATTCGCATGGCCCATTTACCAGCATCGAGCAGCTAAGATCTGTCTCGGGCATTGGGCCAAAGACCTTTGAGGGCATCGAAACATTGATTACTATTGACGAATAATGCCGCTTCGCCAACCGCTGCTTGAGCGCTATCGCGCCCTTCTCCACTTGCCCGACCATACAAAAATCGTTTCGCTAAGCGAAGGAAGCACTCCGCTTATCCCGATGCCGCGTCTGGCCGCACAACTGGGCAGCGGCTTTGAGCTCTTCGTAAAATTCGAGGGGCTCAACCCGACCGGCTCGTTCAAAGATCGCGGCATGACCGCGGCGGTCAGCGAAGCATTCGGTCGCGGCGCCAAGGCGCTGATATGTTCTTCGACCGGCAACACAGCCGCCAGTGCAGCCGCCTACGCGGCGCGCGCCGGGCTGCGCTGTGTTGTGCTGATCCCGGCTGGCAAAGTGGCTGCTGGCAAGCTGGCCGGCACAGTTGCCTGTGGCGCCAAGGTGCTGCAGATCGAAGGCTCATTCGACGATGCGCTAAGTTTGGTCGTAGAGGTCAGCCAGCGCCGCCCGATCGCGTTAGTCAATTCGCTCAACCCATACCGACTCGAAGGGCAGAAAACGGCGGCCTTTGAGATCATTGAAGAATTGGGCCGCGCCCCCGATTGGTTGTGCCTGCCAGTCGGCAATGCCGGCAACATCAGTGCTTATTGGATGGGCTTCAAGCAATATCATCAGTTGCACAACAGCGGCCTGCCCCAGATGCTGGGCGTACAAGCCGCAGGCGCGGCGCCGCTCGTGCTCGGTTATCCAGTCGACCACCCGGAAACGGTTGCGACGGCCATTCGGATCGGCAAGCCTGCGCGCGGCGAGCAAGCACTCGAAGCCGCCCACGAATCAGGCGGGCGCATCATTGCGGCCACGGATGACGAAATTCTTTCGATGGAGCGGAGCCTGGCGGCCGAAGGCGTGTGGGTCGAGCCGGCCTCGGCTGCGGGCTTGGCCGGGCTAGCCAACGAAATTCGATCTGGAACGATCGATATGAAGGGCAAAACTGTCGTCGCAGTATGCACTGGGCACGGATTGAAGGATCCAGACATTGTGACGAGCAACATGCCCTCCCCCCAAAAGATCACGATGGATCTGGCCGCGCTCGAAAAGGAACTAATTAATCCGAAAATAAAGAATAGAGCCTGAAAATGAATTTGAAGAAAACTGTAAAAATAATAAAAAAAAGCAACGGTTAAATTACTTAACTGGGGAGCTTACATATTTGTTTTTTACATTGCGCCTATTAGATTTCCATTTTATTTTACGCATTTTTTACCTAATCAAGTTCTGGTGAGAATTCATGGACTTGTTCTATTCACGGTTAGTTTTTTGTTCGGTTTAATTATTACGATCCGTGTTGAATTTCCAATTACATTTTTGAATATATTTTGGAAGGGAATGCTAGTAAAAGCATACGGGGTATGCATGATGGGTTTTAGTCTAATACTTTTATCAATTCTGATTTTTGCTCCTTGAACATCATTCAAATTAGCTTGTTTATTTATCTGCTGGAGATGAATCCTTCTCCTTATTTCGTTTGTCAGCCCTAATCCGCAAAGACTCTGTAAGCAAATTGAAGCTTAAGCGGCAACCCTAACTCGCTTAGCAGCTTCCTTGATCGCCTCGATGTGCTTAGCAGCGGTATCGAGCCCGGCGCCCATTGTGTTTACAGTGATGTGCGTAGCACCGACTGAAGTCCAAGCTGCCAGGGTCTGTTCCCAGGTGGCGGCATCCTTATAGTGCAGGCGTGCCTCCACGCCAATATCTTTGCGTGCGCGTCCCTCCTTCGCCAGGAATTTATCCAGGGTCTCCAAATGTGGGGTGGCCTCGGCGGGGACGCGGAAATTCGGCATCCAGCCATCGCCCAAGCGCGCAACGCGTTTGAGCACGTTCTCGTGATGGCCGCCGAACCAGATCGGAATCTTGCGCTTGACTGGCAACGGGTTAATTCCCGCGTCGGGAATGTGATGCCAGCGACCTTCGAAGGTCAGCAGCGGCGAAGCCCATAATTTTTGCAGCACTTGCACCTGTTCTTCCACGCGCTTGCCGCGGTTGTGGAAATTTTCGTTGAGCGCCACATATTCGACCTCGTTCCAGCCGAGGCCCACGCCGAGGCGCAGTCGGCCACCGCTGATGGCATCCAGCGTGGCGGCTTGCTTGGCTACCAGCACGGTTTGGCGTTGCGGCAGGATCAGAATGCCAGTGGTGAATTCGATATTTTTTGTAACTGCGGCCAGGAAACTAAATAATACAAACACTTCGAGAAAGGGAGTTTCGAAGGTATAGGGTCCTTTCCAGCCTCCGGGCCGTTGCGGGTTGGCGCCCAGCACATGGTCATAAGCCAATATATGGCTGTAGCCGAGCGCCTCGGCGGTCTGGGCATAGTCTTTTAGGGCAACTGCATCGTGCCCAAATTCGGTCTGCGGAAACACCACACCAAATTTCATGAATGCTCCTTGTTTAGTTCAGACGTTGCTTGGCGTTAGAATTGTACGCCACCGATAAACTAGGAGAAGTATGCCGCCAAGCCCGCTCGCAAAAAAGATGAAATTCGACAGCGCCAAACGCGCTGCTATCGTCAACGCCCCGGCCGGCTATGTGAAATTGCTGCAACCCTTTCCCAAGGATCTCGAACTATCCGAGAAGCTGGACGGACTCTTCGATTGGATCCAAGTCTTCGTGAAAAACAAAACTGAATTTGAAGCCTTGCTGCCCAAAGCCATTAAGGCAATGGCGCCGGAGAGCCGTATTTGGATCAGCTTCGCGAAGGGCAGCTCCAAGATCCAAACTGATCTGACGCGTGACAAGGGCTGGGGCGCTTTACAGGACGTGGACCTGAAGTGGGTCAACCTGATCTCGGTCAACGATGTTTGGTCGGCTTTCAACCTGCGCACGTATAAGCCAGGAGAAGAACGCCAAGCCATTCCCTGGTCCAGCTAGATGTCGTCCGCTGTCACCGTACACGTGCCTGGCAGCAGCGCCAACCTCGGCCCGGCTTTCGATTGCCTGGCCTTGGCTTTGGACCTGCGCAATGAGGTCCGTTTCGCGCTGGAGGGCGAGGGGCTAAAAATTGAGATCTGCGGCGAGGGGGCTGCGAGGTTGCCTCGCAATGAGAAGAACCTGATCTACCGCGCCTTTCAGCGCCTATATGAGGAAGTTAGCCAGCCGCTGCCTCCTGGGTTGCAAATCCAATACACACAGCGAGTTCCGCCGGGTTCAGGGCTGGGCTCCAGCGCGGCGGCGCGGCTGGCGGGGCTGCTGGGCGCCAACGCGCTGCTCGGCCAGCCGCTAAAGGCCGAGATGATCTTGCAGC
>JBKJWG010000072.1:0-9380 GCA_046716985.1 Anaerolineales bacterium
GCGAACTTTTGGGAATGGTATTACGCGCGGCGCAACAACTCACCACTTTGGAACGCCATAAGCAATTTCGCCTGGGAAGCGCCGCCTCCGGAGAAACCGGTCGATATCAACGTTCGCTATATCGATGCGCTCAACTCCAACGACCCGGTGCAAGTGGCTGCCTTGTATGGCACAGCCGGCGTGCATGTGAACGCGCAGCGCACAGTGCAAGGCTCACAAGCCATCCTGGGTTGGTACAACTCGCTGCTGCGCGACACGCTGCCAGGCGCGCGCTTCGAAATCACCGGCGCCTCGCAAGACAATAACGTGCGCGTGCTTACCTGGACGGCGCAATCGAGCAGCGGCCGCGTGCTGGATGGCAAGGACGCGTTGGGGGTTAAGGATGAAAAGATCGCTTATCACTACACTTATTTCACAGTTCAGCCGAACTAACTCTCCATTTTTGTCATTCCGAGAGCGGAGCCTTAAACCCACACCCGATCGCTACTCAAGTAGCCGAGGAATCTTTGCTGCGATCTTCTTCCAAATAACCCCGATTCTGCCTCGTTACCCCGCGGCTATAATCAACTGCGTCGCGCCTTGCCCATGTCTTCCCCATCATCCATCCAAATAAAACGCGCCGCCCTTTTGGCAATAGCGCTCCTTCTCGCCGCGTGCGCGCCTAGCGCTCCCCCGCTTGCGCAAACAACCAGCTCGCCCAGCCCTTTCGCTCCCAGGCTGCAAACAGCAACCGAAGCAGCAACAGCCACAAACCAACCCGCCACAGAAACGGCAACGCCCGCGCCAACCGGCGAACCGCCTGCCAGCTTTCAAAGCGAAGTTCTGCGCGGTGGCATTGTGCCGGTCAGCTATATTGCCGACAACTGCGAATATATGCAAATGCGCTGGGATCCAGAAAACAGCACACCGGGCACGGTGGTTGCGGCAGTCATGTTCCACAGCATCTTGGAAGGCAACACCACCCCCACCCTTCCACAGGATATTAATGTCACCACGTTCAATGCCATCATCTCACTGGCCAAGCAACTCGGTTTTGAAACCATCACCAGCGATGAGCTGTTGCGCTTTTTGACCGAAAACGCCAAGATCCCAGCGCGAGCGATGATCCTGATCCTGGATGATCGGCGGGCAGGCACAGCAGAAGAATATTTCCTGCAAGTTGACAAGGAAAATGATTGGACAACTACCTTGGCTTGGCCCATTGGGAACACGGACCAACTCGATGGCAAGTTGAGCGGAGAAAGCTTGTGGGACTGGATGGAACGCTTGAATGAAACAGGCTATTTGGACATTCAATCACATGGGCTCAATCACATTTATTTGAATGACAACATGTCGGAAGCCACTATACGGGAAGAGATTGGCGGCAGCATCCCAATCCTAAAGGACCATTTCGGCCACCGACCGATAGTGTATATCTGGCCGGGAGGGAATTTCACGCAACTCGGGATCGAGATCGCACATGAGGAGGGATTTCAGTTAGCCATGATCGAGCGGTCTTATGGCCCCCTCTTATTCAACTGGGTGCCGCTCTCGGAACGAGAACGCGCTTACAACGAACCTCTGATGCTGCTGCCGCGCTTTTGGGACACGGCCGCGCTATTGAACTTGGAGCAAACAGCCGAGATCGGCGACGCAGCCCGCGAGTTTGCCCGCGAAAACTATGCTGCGGAAGCAGCCTGGTTTTCGCAGAACTGCGGCGGCCAATTGCCGCCGTTGGAGGATGTGCTGAAATAAAAAGAGGCCCGCTCTTAGCGGGCCTCTTTGTTCTTGAGTCTTATTCGAGATCGGGAAGGGGCTCGATGGGCGGCATTTCGGGCAACAGGCCCAAGCCATCGCCACCCAATGGCGCCACTGCGAGCTGTTCTTTGCGCGGCTCGGGCGGCGGCAGCAAGTGCACGTTGGCAATGTGGCCAGTGCCAGCCGGGATCAGCTTGCCCAGGATGACGTTCTCCTTCAAGCCGGTGAGCGGGTCCACGTGCCCACCGATGGCTGCGCCCGCCAGCACCTTGATCGTGTGCTGGAAGGAAGCTGCCGACAGGAAGGAGTCGGTGCTGAGCGAAGCCTTGGTGATGCCCAGCAGCACTTCGACGAACTTGCCGGGCTCTTTGCCATCGGCCAGGAGCACCTCGTTCTTCTTGCGCAGCTCGAGGCGATTGACGTAATCGCCGGGCAGGTAGCCGGTGTCGCCGGGGCGGGTGATCTGCACCTTGGACATCATCTTGCGGATGATGACCTCGAAGTGCTTGTCGTGAATGTTCTGCCCCTGGGAGCGATAGACTTCCTGCACCTCGGTGAGCAAATAAATGTGGCAAGCATCGCGGCCTTGGATGCGCAGTATCGAATGCGGGTTCAGCGAGCCTTCGGTGAGAGCTTGGCCGGCTTCAACCTTGTCGCCATTCTTGATCAGCATACGGGTGGTGTTGGGGACTTCGTACTCCACCGCGTCTTTTTGTTCATAAGAGACATATACCTTGCGATCTTCGATGCGCACCTTGCCGGCGTTCTCGGCTTTGACCTCATTACCCTTCAAAGAAGCGAGGACACCGCCTTGTTCCACCTTGTCACCGTCTTTGACGGCGACGCGGTAACCCTTGGGCAGCTCGTATTCATCGCTGACCATTTCGCTATGCAGAATGCGGATGACACGCAGATCGCTGAAGCGCTCGGATTGGGCGACTTCGATGGTGCCATTCAGTTCGGCCACAACGGCTTCACCTTTGGGCTGGCGACGCGCTTCGAAGAGCTCTTCCACGCGGGGCAGACCCGTAGTGATATCAGACTCGGCGGCAACACCACCAGTGTGGAAGGTGCGCAGTGTGAGCTGCGTACCAGGCTCACCGATGGACTGAGCGGCGACGATACCGACTGCGGCGCCCATGGTGACGGAGCGGCCGCGGCCCATATCCATGCCGTAGCATTTGATGCAGATGCCCATGGGGGCTTCGCAGGTGAGCGGGGAGAAAACGTACACATCCTGCACGCCGGCCGCCACCACGTTGCGAACCTGATCATGGTCGAGCAATTCGCCCTTTTCGACCAGCACTTCGCCGGTCTTGGGGTCAACGAGATTTTTGGCTACCACGCGGCCGAAGATACGGCTGCCCAAAGCTTGATCGGCAACATCATCGGTGCTGCGCAGCCAGATGCCTTCTTCGGTGCCGCAGTCTTCGGTGGTGGTGATCACGTCTTGAGCCACGTCAACCAGACGGCGAGTCAGATAACCAGCATCCGCAGTGCGCAACGCGGTATCAGCGAGACCCTTGCGGGAGCCGTGGGTGGAGATGAAATACTCGAGAGTGGTAAGCCCCTCGCGGAAGTTTGAACGGATAGGCAGCGGAATGATGCGACCCGAGGGGTCAGCCATCATGCCACGCATGCCGGCCAGCTGCGAAATCGAACTGAAGCCACCTTTGGTGGCGCCAGAGTTGGCCATAGTGGCCAGATTGCCGAGCGGGTCCATGTAGGCGCGCACGGCCGTGGCAACCGTGTTGGTGGTCTCCTGCCAGATCTCGATGATGCGTTCGTTCTGTTCTTGTTCCGTGAGCAGGCCGCGGCGGAAATCTTCTTCGACAGCTTCTTCTCTTTCCATGGCGGCCGAAACGATGCCACCTTTTTCGGGCGGGATGGTGATATCAGAAATGGCGATGGTGGTGCCGGAGCGCGTGGCGAACTTGAAACCGATATCTTTGACGCGGTCAGCTACATTGGTTGTGCGTTCTTCGTCGCCGGTCACTTGCAGCAACTCGGCGATCAGGTCTTTGATGCTGCCTTTGTCCATCACGTCATTGACGAACTGGATCTCAGGTTCCAGCACCTTGTTGAAGATAACGCGGCCAACCGTAGTTTCCACCATGCGTGTTTCTGCAGCCGGCAAACGATCACCCTTGTCGTCATACCAAGTTACGGTGCGCAAGCGAATGGGCGAGTGCACATCCAGCGCGCCGAGTGAGTAAGCCATTTCAACTTCGTCCATCTCGCTAAAAACGCTGGCGGGCTTTTTTTTGCCGTTGCTTTCTTTAGTGGGCGGCATGGTCAGGTAATAGACGCCCAGCACCATGTCCTTGGAAGGGGCAATGATGGGTTCACCGTCAGCAGGCTTAAGCAGGTTCTTAGTTGACAGCATCAGCGTGCGAGCTTCCCAAACAGCTTTTTGAGAAAGCGGCACGTGCACAGCCATCTGGTCACCGTCGAAGTCTGCGTTGAAAGCGGTGGTCACCAGCGGGTGCAGCTGGATGGCGCTGCCTTCGATCAGGATCGGCTCGAAAGCCTGGATGCCTAAGCGATGCAAAGTAGGAGCACGGTTGAGCAAGACGGGACGATCCTTGATCACTTCTTCGAGGACTTCGTAAACTTCAGGGCGATTGCGGTCGATAATGCGCTTTGCGCCTTTGACATTGGCCGCATAGTTAGCGGAAACCAAACGCGAGATGACGAAAGGCTTGTAGAGTTCGAGAGCCATGCTCTTGGGCAGACCGCATTGATATAGCTTGAGCTGTGGGCCGACCACAATGACGGAGCGGCCGGAATAATCGACACGCTTGCCCAACAAGTTGCGGCGGAAGCGGCCCTTCTTGCCCTTGAGCAGATCGCTCAAGGATTTCAGTTCGCGGCGACCGCGGCGCGAGAGCGCCTTGCCGCGCTGCGAATTATCGATCAGTGAATCGACCGCCTCTTGCAGCATTCGTTTTTCGTTGCGCACGATCACATCGGGCGCGCCGAGCTCAAGCAAGCGCTTGAGGCGATTGTTGCGGTTGATCACGCGGCGATAGAGATCGTTGAGATCAGAAGTGGCAAAGCGGCCGCCGTCCAGCTGCACCATGGGGCGCAGGTCGGGCGGGATGACCGGCAAGACAGTCAAGATCATCCATTCCGGACGATTGCCGGAACGGCGGAATGATTCGACCACGCGCAAGCGATTGGTGGCCTTGCGGCGGCGCTGCTTGCTGCGCGACGTGCGCAGCTCGTGCCACAGCTCCTCGCCGAGTTTGTCTAGATCGAGACGCTCGAGAATGTCGTAGAAGGCTTCGGCGCCCATGTCGGCGCGGAAGACCTGGCCATAGCGGGCGCGCAGTTCACGATAGCGATTCTCGCCCATGAACGTCATGGGCTTGAGCGCTTCAAGTTATTCGCGGGTGCGCAGCTGATTCTCTTGTTCGGTGCCGGGACTATCATCGAGCGAATCGCGCAGGTTGCTCATCGACATATCGCCTTCGGCCTTTATGCTGGCCTTTTCAACGGCGATGCGTTCCAGTTCGGCCTGCTTCTTTTGCCCAATCTTCTTTTCGTTCTCTTCGAGGAAGTTCTTGACCACTTCCTGAACACGCGCAATGTGCTTGCTGGTTACTGTTTCGCCGGCTTTGACAATATCGCCCTTGACGGCGCTAAAGTTGATAGCGGTGCGAACGGCCTTGTTTTTTTGATCCTGCAATTTAGCTTCGAGGCGCTGGCCTTCTTTGATGATCGGATCGATCTTCTCACCTAATTCTTCTTCGTAGCGGTTTTCGATCTCTTTGGCGCGCGCGTCCAGCCTGGCTATTTTTTCGTCGCGGCCCTTTTTCAAATCAGCGATCTGAGAATTGATCTGACCAGCATGGGCTTTTTCAGCCACGCGGATCTCTTCGTCAAGACGGGCTAAAGCCTTTTCGCGGGCATCCTCATCGACATATGTGACGACGTACTGAGCGAAGTAAAGAACGCGGTCAAGGTTGCGGCGGGAAATATCGAGCAGCAAGCCTAAATAGGACGGGACGCGGCGGGTATACCAAACGTGCGCCACCGGAGCAGCCAGTGAAATGTGGCCCATGCGCTCGCGGCGCACTGAGGAGCGGGTGACTTCCACGCCGCACTTGTCACAAACAATGCCCTTGTAACGAATATTTTTGTACTTGCCGCAATAGCATTGCCAATCGCGGGTTGGTCCAAAAATGGCTTCGTCGAAGAGGCCGTCTTTTTCGGGGCGCAAGCGGCGGTAGTTAATTGTTTCGGGCTTGAGCACTTCACCATAAGACCAACTGCGAATGACCTCTGGCGAAGCCAAGCTGATGCGCAGCGAGCGCAATCCTTTGCTATCCATTTATGCGGCCTCCTGAAATAATGGCGACGAAAAACTTGGTCGACGTACCTTCAGTTTCAGTTGAACGAAACAAAGACCAGGCTCTGGAAGATTAGATTTTCGAACAAACGTGCTAATAACCTGACAAACGAAAAGAAGCACTCGAGAGTTCTTCCTCTCAAGCGCTCGCTGGCGCCAAGCAGCTTATTCGATTCACTTCGGTGAAATTATATCAATAAGGAATATAGTGTCAAGCTGGTTCAAATGAATTTAATCGTGCCTTCACATTTCAACCTGCGCCGGACTGCTTCAGGGGAATTTGGCAGTAAAAAGTGCTGCCAGCCCCCAATTCGCTTTCGGCCCAAAGGCGGCCTTTATGGCGCTCAACGATCGAACGGACAATAGCCAGCCCGGTGGCCTTATCACCGCTAACGAATAGCCGCGGCAAGTCGACGGGGGCGATGCCGGCGCCCGCATCCTTGACCGAGACGATGGTGGCATCTTTACTGAACTGGATGGCGATCTCCACCGACTCGCCACGCGGGCTGAACTTGACCGCGTTATCGAGCAAATTGTAGAGGGCGCGCTGCAGCAGAGTGCGGTCGGCCTGCAGCGTAGGCGCCGAACGAAGCTGGGGCGCTAGAGTCAGCGCCACCTTCCTCTGGCGCGCCCGCGGGCCGATTTCCTCGATCACGTTTTGCAGCAAGTCTTGAACAACAAACGTCTCGAGCTGCAACCCACCGCCGGTTTGCAGGCGCTCGACCGCCAGTAGATTGCTGGCCAGGCGCGAAATATTTTCGACATTGTGCTCGATCTTCTCCACGTAACCGGCTTGCTGCTGGTTAAGCTCGCCCACCATGCCCAGCATAGACAAATACCCACGGATCAACTCTAGCGGGTCATGCAGATCGTGGCCAACTGTGCCGAGGAAATCGGAACGAGCAATTTCTGCCTGCTTAGCATGGGTCACATCTTGCAAGGAACTATTAAATCCGATTAATTCCGCCCCTGACCAAATTGGCGTAACAGTAGCTGTATACGTATGCCCATCGACTTGTACTTCACCCGATTGGGGTTTCGAGCCCGCTTTAGCAAACAGGGCCAACATTTGTTTGTTCTTCAGCACATTCTGTATGGGAGAATGTGCTGAAAGGTCGACTTTCGCAGTTAGAAGGCGAGCAGCCTCGGAATTAGCGAACACCAAATTTTGGTTCGAATCGGTCAGCAAAATTGGCGTCGGATCCGCCATGAGCACGGCTTCAAGACGCTGTTGAGCTAGCTTAGCACTGATGTAAAGACGGGCGTTGGCAGCCGCGGCGGCGGCTTGCGAAGCTAGCGTTTCGAGATAACTAACCGTCTCGGGCGCAAAGATTTGCGGCTGGTCATAGGTCAACCACAGCGCGCCGAGCAATTCTTTTTGGTCCTTGAGCGCAAAGGCAGCCAGCGATTCGGGGGACGGCGTACCTTTGTCGAGCTTTAGGCGAGCGCGCGCCGGGTTGCTGAGCAGCACGCGTTCCTGGCTGCGCGTGAGGGCCAGGATCTGCGCATCCAGTGACTCAAACTTTTCGTGACCCTTGCCCTTGCCGAAGCCCACCGCGCTGCTATTGTTTTCGCTGGCGAAAACCAAACGCGCAACCGACGCGCCACTAGCGAGAGCCGCTTCCAGAATCGGGTCGATGTGGCTGCGCACTTCAAGGGTGGACGAAAGCCCTTGGCTGACCGCCAGCAAGCGCTGAGTTTCTTCACCGCGGGCGCGCAGGCTCTGGCGCATAGTTTCAAAGGCCGCGCCCAGGCGTCCGATCTCGTCGGCGCCTTTGACAGTGAGTGGGGCCTTGAGATCACCGGAAGCGATGCGCTGAGTTTCGGTGGCCAAGTCTTGCAACGATCGGGTCACGGAACGCAAGCTGAAGCGCAGCAGTGCATAAGCGGCGATGGCCAGCAACAAGAGCACACCAAGGATCGGCAAAGCGATGTTGAGCGCCAGCTGCTGCGAGAGACGCGCCGGCCATTGGGCCAACGCGCCCCAGTTGCTGCCCGGCACAGGTTGATAACTCACAAGCAGGCGTGAGCCATCTGGCGCGGTGTCCTCATAAGACAAAGCCGTGTCGCCGAGCGGGCCGTTGTAAGGCTGTAGGATAGCGGCGGCCAATGGCGCCATAACAATACGACCCTCACCATCCACGAGCAGACCTTGCCCACCTAATCGATCTACGCTTTGCAAACTTTGCAGGATGGGTTGGGCAAACGGGTTGGAGCTCAACGTAGTGCGGCCCACTAATACGGAGCGCACCTGGTTGTTACTGTTGCGCACCGCGGCGATAAAAAGTAATTGTGCCGAATTGCTGCCTTCGATCAGTGAGGGAACGCTAACCACTTGCAGCGCAACGCCTTGGATAGCCAAGGCGATCGCATCCAATTCCTCTTGCGAAGGTTGCAAAGCGAGGAAATCGCTGACAGGCACACCGGCGATCGTATTGCCGCCCGTGTCGAGCAAAGTTAATTGCTCAAAATATGGAACTTCGGTCAGGTGAGTCTGCAACAAGGCAAGCGCATCGGAAGGCGATGCATCGGCCAATCGAGTGTTGTTGGCCAGGCGCAAGATCAGGTTCTGACCTGTTTCCAATAGGAAGGGCACCGAATCCGCCGCGATCTCGAGATTGTTGCCCATGCGATCGGAGAATAACTGCTCCGCGCTACGACCAGCCGTCCACCAAGTCAAGACCGCCATAGCCACGAATGCCAGCAGAACAATAGGCCCCAGGGTGAACAAGAAACGCGCTTCCAGGCTGCGTTCGCTGGGCGAAGGCTGGCGCGCTTCAGCTACAGGAGTTAGAGATGGCCAGCGAGACCGAATAGCTTGCAGCGCGGCTGAGCCCAACAATAATGGCACGGCAATAGCAATAGTGCTCCAGCCCAAATGCGAAAGTGCAAAATCCAGACTGGTGAGTGGACTCGCTGAAACCCAAAAGAACGATGTAGCCAGATAAAGAAAAGGGTAGAGCGCGGCCAGGAATAAGCCGGCCCAAATAGGTTGGCGCAGCCAGGTAAATAACGTTGTGCGATATTGCTGATTGAGTAGAGCCGCGAATAGAGCGGCTAAAAAGGCAAACTCAAGTGGTGTGAATGGGCTGCGCGTGTCCCAGACGGCCAGCAGCAAACCCGAAAAGCCAGCCAGGGCCGCGCCCGGCAAAGCGCCGAACCACACGACCGCAAGTATCCAGGGCAGTGCGGCGAAGAGAGGCAGCAGCGGCCCGATGGCGGGGCCACCGAGGTCGGGGATGGGCAATGCGCCGCCAGCCGGCAGGCGCAATGTGAAGATCAAGAT
>JBKJWG010000073.1:0-4463 GCA_046716985.1 Anaerolineales bacterium
GTCAAAGAGCCCGATCACGCTAAGAGCCAGCAGCAGCCCTGAGGCCGCTATAAGATCGGGAGTGAATTTCTTCGGTTTTCTAAATGTCAAAAACACCCATGGAGCCAATAGCAAGATCAAATAGAACAAAGCGCCGAATAACCCGGTTTCCGCCGCCACATCTAATAAGACCACGTGACCGGGTTGGTAGAAAACGGTCCAGTTTGGGTATTTGGCCTGAAAAGCCTCGGGCAGGGTGGCTATACCGACACCTACCAGGGAATGATCGACGAAGACTTCGTTCGCGGCCCGATTGAGGATTGCCCTTTGCACGAGGGAAGAAGTCTCCGTTTGGATACGCTCAAAAGCATGATCAGCGCCGAGCCGTACTCCCAGAAATTCCCCATTCGCTACAACGAAAGGTAAGAGGACTATCGCGGCTCCAGCTAGGATTAGCGCTCCCCGCGCTAGTAAATCGCGTTGCTTTTCAACGTAAATCAGGAAGCCGATCAATGCGAAGGCAATCACTCCAGCTAGCCAAGCTGAGCGGGAATAGGTCAGGAACAAGGCAACAACCGCGAGCGCGAATATAAAAACTTGAAAGAATTGCTCTTTACTTTTGCGATGGCACAACCAAACAAATAGGATCAAGATCGCAAAGAGCAGGCAACCGCCCAGAATATTAGGATGGTCACTGAGCCCGTAGGCGCGCAGCGAGCGAGAGGTTTCGGTCCAAATCACGCTAACGCCCCTCACCGTTGAGTCCAGAGTCCACTCTCCAATACGCTCCAGGCCAAGTGATTTTTGCTTTAATACCTGGCTGATACCGACAATTGCCTGAATGCCCGCCTGAGCGGTAAGCGGCGCAATCAACTGCTGAATGCCGTTGACATTATTAATCACATAGAGATAAAAGACAAACAGCAGCATGAGCCGCACAAAATGGTACATTGACAAAGCGGGGTCGATCGACGTGATCGAAGTTAAGCCCGCGATCAGAGTGAGGCCAGCAAGCGGCAAAGTAATGAAACGGGGAGCGAGTTCAGGCTTGCGGCGCTGCAGCCCAAGCTGCAGCAGCCACGGCAGCACCGTCAGCAGCAAGGCCACGTCGCTGGCGTAGAGCAGAAAATCGGTGTAACCGCCCCAGATCGTATCGACTGGGCGGGCCAGCAAAACAGTATGCAAGCGGAAAGGCATTAGAATGAGCGTGGCAACAAAAGCCCCCCAACTCAACTTCTGTAGCGTAGCCACGATCTTTGAGCGCATTTTTGTATTTATTGGGGTCTGACCGTGTGAAAACTATAACATAGTGCCCCAACTCAATAGAATGAAGGCCACTCCATCAATCGCTATTGTGCACGACCGACTGAACGTGCGCGGCGGCGCTGAAAAGTTTCTCGAGGAACTAGCACAGCTCTACCCAGAGGCGCCTATCTACAGCGTGCTTTACGAGCCGCGCTTGTTTGAGGGCACTTCTATCGCCAAGCATCACGTCCACACGAGCTTCATTAACTATTTACCCCTGGCAAATAAAAAGCATCGGTTCTATTTCCCACTAATGCCCTTTGCGGTCGAACATTTCGATCTGAGCAAGTACGACATCATCCTTTCCAGCAGCGCGGCCTTTGCCCACGGGGTGCACACGCGGCCAGATCAACTGCACATCAGCTACATCCACAGCCCCATGCGTTATGCCTGGCACCAATATCGTCAGCATATTGCTTTGTTTGGCCTCGGGGCGTTGCCAGTACGGATCTTTTTGGCGGCCCTGCGCCGTTGGGATCGGGCGGCTGCGCAAAGACCGAACCTGTTAATAGCCAATTCGCAATGGACCGCGGCCTGCATTCAGCAGGCCTTCGGCCGCGAGTCAACAGTGATCTACGAACCAGTCAATGTGAAAAAGTTTCACCCAGCTCCCAAACGCGGGGACTATTACCTCACCGTTGCGCGTTTAGTTCCGTATAAGCGTGTCGACCTGATCGTCGAAGCGTTTGCCCGCCTTGGATATCCATTAATTATTGTGGGAGACGGCCCCGAATATGCAAAGATAAAACGCAAGGCTGGTGCAAACGTGCGCTTTTTACTGGAACGAGGTCACGATCAAGTGGCGGAACTAGCCAGTGCTGCCAAGGCTTTTGTATTCGCAGCTGAGGAGGATTTTGGCATCGCCGCCGTGGAAGCACAAGCCGCCGGCTGCCCAGTGATCGCTTACGGGCGCGGCGGCTTGCGCGAGACAGTGATCGAGGGCAAAACAGGAATGTTCTTCAGTGAGCAGAGCGTGGACAGTATAGTAAACAAGGTCGAAGAATTCGAGGAGGGGAAAATTCAATTCGACCAAAATACGATCGTTCAAAACGCGCAACGATTCTCAGCAGAAAATTTTAGGAAGGCCTACTCGGAATTTGTTTCGAGCGAGTGGGAAAAGTTCAAAACAGGGAAGCTTAGCTCAGTATCTGCCGAATCAGCAAGGCGTTGAGCAAGATCCAAAAGAAACTGTAGTTCAAAGCGCGTTGGACGCGAAAACGGGCGGCAAACAGCAGCAGCGCCAGAACAAGACCGGAGGCGAGGCGCAGCGTTCCTAGAGGCTCGATATACAAAGATAAAGGTAAAAAAGGGTAGATTGCTACGTTCAATAGTAAAGCCACCGCAACGAAATCGCGTTGCCCAGCGAGCCAACGCCTGATCGCTACATATAAACCCCACAACGCAGGGAGTAAAAGCGCCGGCAGGTCAATGGCCAGCAAAGCAAAGAAATGAAAGGGGTCAAACGCATAGACCCTCCACAGGCCCATAAAGGGGATCACCTCCAGCCCGCTGGCGCCTGCACCGCCAAGGCCGAAACCAAGGCTGCCGAAGGTGCGCAGCAGCCAAAGATGAAATAGGACAAAGGGCAGCCCAGCGACCAAGGTTAGACCGGCTGCATCGCGCCAGCGCCGGTTGACTAGGTAGACCAGGCCTTGCGCGACGACGAAAAAGATCGTTGTTTCCTTAGCGAGCAAAGCTAGAGCGTAGCCTACCCAAGCCCAGGACGAGCGTTGCTTATGCTTCAGCCAAATGGCGTGATGACCAGGCTGAACGCCAATGGCTCTGGCAGATCGAGACGCAGCCCAAGCAACAGACCCACCCACAAACCGTAGCCTAGAACGTACCAGCGACTAACGCGCCAGTCCTCAAAAAGCTTGCTAAGCAAGAAAACCGCCCATAAGTGGGCAGACAGACCGATCAGCGGAATGACCCAAGGCAACCAGTCGGCCTGCCCAAACGAAAGCAGGTCTGCAAGCAAAGGCAATAAGATGCGCTGATAACGATAAGCGGGCACATCCAAATGCGCGACGACACTAGCTGGATTCGGATCGCGGGCTATGTAATAGATGAACTGGCCGTCGTAGCCCTCGGTACCTGGGATGGCGCCTTCGCTGAAATGAGTTCCGATCCGGGCAAATTCCAACGGATCACCGCCCGCAGAAAACAAAATGACGCCCAAGTAGAGCAGGGACAGCACTAGAACCACGCCTGTGGGAGAAATAACGAGACGCTTGAGCGTCGCCGAATTCAGTTTAGTCATCCTTCGACCGACGCCAAAGCAAAAAGAATGTTGGAAGAGAAAGCAGGGTTAGCAACGCGCCAACAGAAAAACTAAGCGGACTGTAGACAAATTCCAGGTCATATTGGCCCGCAGATAGTTGTACAGCCCGAAAGAGTCCGTCGCCAACATAGATTGGCAATTCATTCCCGTTGACATATGCATGCCAACCTGGGAACCAAGTATCGGCTAGCATAAGCCAACCACCGCCAGGCGCGTCCACGGAAACAAGCACGCGATTTGCGGAACTGGAGACCAGTTCCGCTGAGCCAGTTGCGCCCGAGCCACAGGCATTCTTGACCTGCGCCTCCGACGTTTCAATCACGACCTGCAGCGGATCAAATTTGCCGGACGCAATCACTTCGAGAGCCTGTTGCGCGCTAGCGACTAAGTGCGCGCAGTTGACCCAACGAGCGCGCGGCAAAGACTCAATAGGTTCGAAAAACACCGAGGCGCCCTCGCCGGGGATAAGACGCTCGACCAGAGTCACGTTCATGCGGGCCAACATTTGCGGGCGAACATCGCTGTCTGCGTCGGCAAGCGCATCCATCCAAGCTTTGTAGCGCGCGGGAACAAGCGGGTCGAAATTACTTGCAGATGGGATGCGATCTAAAAGATTTGTGTTTGGAAGCAGCGTGGCGCGAATGGTGCGCGAGTCCTCAGAGAAAAAGGTGTCGAAACGAAACAGAAAACCGTATTTCAAGTTCCCTTCGTCCTGGGTAGGCAAGTAAAGCCGGCCTGCGCCCAGTTCACCTCGCAGTCCCGCGTGCAAACCAGGATCATCTTTGTAAAGCTCGAGCGCTCCGCCGGGGTTCAGCCCCCAACCTGCGTAAAGTAAATCAGCGGCCAGCAAAAGGCAAACTAGCCAGCCCCAGGTTCGACTTGTCTGCGCTTTTACCGG